>NZ_BAAAMU010000126.1:0-30164 GCF_039529435.1 Nonomuraea maheshkhaliensis | reverse complement strand
GTTCGCCCGGAGACTCGCCGGAGCCGCCCGGCGTCCGTCGTTCGCCCGGAGACTCGCCGGGGCCGCCCGCGCTGTCCGGCCCCGCGAGTGAGCTCCCGTGCCGCCGCTCGGGGCCGCCGGACGGCGCGGCCCGCATGGCGCCCGAGGTGAGCAGGCCGGAGTCGGGCACCGGATGCGCCAGCAGCCGCTTGATCACCTGCTCGGCCGCCGGCCGCTCGGCCAGGGCCTTCGACAGGCACCGCAGCACCACCTCGCGCAGCGGCCCCGACAGCCGCCCCAGGTCGGGCGGGGCGGAGAGCACCTGGCTGATCACCTGCTGCACGGCCTCGTTGCCGAACGGTCCCCGCCCGCAGGAGGCGTAGACCATCGTGCCGGCCCAGGAGAACATGTCGGCCGCAGGCCCGGTCACGTCACCGGCGATCTGCTCGGGCGCCATGTACGCGGGCGTGCCCACGGGCGTGGCGCTGATCGTCGAGGTGGCGGCCACCGCGCGGGCGATGCCGAAGTCGATCACGCGCGGCCCGTCGGGGCCGAGGATGACGTTGGCCGGCTTGAAGTCGCGGTGCACGATGCCGGCCCGGTGGATCGCCGCCAGGGCGGTCGCGGTGCCGATGGCCAGCCGGTCGAGCGCCGCACCCGAGCGCGGCCCCTGCCGCTGCACCAGCTGCTGCAGCGAGGGGCCCGCGACGTATTCGCTCACGATGTACGGCCGCCCCTGCTCCACCCCCGTGTCCAGCACGGCCGAGGTGCAGAACGGCGCCACCCGCCTGGCCACCTCCGCCTCCCGCAGGAACCGCGCCACGCTCACCGAGTCGTCCGACTGGTCACCGCGCAGCCACTTGACCGCCACCCGCGTGTCCCCCTCCACGGCCAGGTACACCACGCCCTGGCCGCCCTCGCCGAGCCGGCCCAGGAGCTCGCGGCCCCCCAGACGTGAAGGGTCACCGGGGACGAGCGGAGAGTGAGGGGTCATGGTCAAGATTCTGGCCTCGGAAAGGGGACTCGCGAAACTCGCCGGCAGGTTTTCCATTCCGTCTCCCTCGCAGCGCCGCGGTCCCGCCCGTCCCTCCTGTGGCACCGTACGCGCCGGGTACCGGGACCGGTCCCGGCGTCGTGACCGGCCACGTCGTGTTGTCTTCCCGCCGCACGCGGGTAGGCCCCCCTTGGGGAAGTGGCCCTCGGGGGAGGTCACGATGGAAGCTGCCCGCGGCCGCGGGGGGAGCGGCCTGGCGTTCGAGGTGCTCGACCCGGCGCCGGTCGGCGTGGCGGTGACACGCGGCCCCGGCCACCGGCTCGTCTACATGAACGCGACCTACCGGGCCCAGTTCGGCGACCCGCCTCTCGGCGTCACGCTCGCGGAGGCCTTCCCCGGCATCGCCCAGCCCCGGTTCGACCACGTCCTCGCCACCGGCGAGCCGTGCGTCCTGACCGCCGCGCCCTCCAGCATGGCGCCCGTGGACCGGGACGGCGAAGAGCGCTACTTCACCTCCAGCCTGTCGCGGATCACGTTCGGGCCCGGTGACGACGGCGTGCTGGTGGTCGCCATGGAGGTCACCGAGCAGATCACCGCCGCCCGGCAGGTCCAGGCCATCGCCGACGAGCGCAGCCGGATCCTGCGGCGCTACCGCAGCCTCATGCGGATCAGCGCCCAGATCATCTGGGTGACCGGCCCCGACGGCGAAGTGATCGAGGCGAGCCCCAGCTGGGAGCGGGTGACCGGGCAGCCGTGGGAGGAGTTCCGCGGCCAGGGCTGGCTGGCCATGATCCATCCCGCCGACCGCGCGGCCACCCTCGAATCGTGGTGGCGCGCCGTCGAGACCGTGGCGGACCTGTGGGAGCACTCCTACCTGCTGCGCATGGCCGACGGCGGCTACCGGCACTTCCACGTGCGCGCCGTGCCGATCCGCGAGAACGGCGAGGTCGTGGAGTGGGTGGGGGCCTGCAGCGACGTCGAGGACCAGTGGCGGGAGGGGCGCCGCCAGCGGCTGCTCGACCGGGCCGCCGCGGCCACGGCCGACCTGACGAGCCTGGAGGACATGCTCGGCGCGCTCACCGGCGTGATCGTGCCGGCCCTGGCCGACGGCTGCGGCGTCCACCTCGTCACCGACCTCACCGGCAACGTGCGCGGCGGCACCCCCTTCGTCGCCGAACGGATCGCGAGCGCGGCACGCGACGGCATCAACGCGCTGCCCACCTACAGCGAGGAGTACCTGGGCTCCGGCAACGCCTTCGTCACGGCCGTGCGACGGCGGCGGCCGATACTCAAGCGGTTCCCGCCCGGACAGCCGCCACCCGACCTCGCCCCCTCGGGAACGCAGGCGTGGCTGGTGGCCAACGGCGTCAACAGCATGCTCATCCTGCCCGTCGTGGTCGACGGCGCGGTCCCCGCCGTGGTCACCGCCGTGGCCTGCGGCGACCGCTCGCCCATCAGCCAGGCGGACATCGCGCTGCTCAGCCAGATGTTCGACCACGCGCACGACGCGCTGAGCAGCGCCATCCGGTTCCAGCGGGCGCAGCAGATCGCGCTGGCGCTGCAGCACAGCCTGCTGGCCGAGCCGCCGCTCCTGCCCGACCTGCGCATCGCCGCCCGCTACCGGGCCAGCCCCGCCGCCGCCGAGGTGGGCGGCGACTGGTACGACTCCTTCGTCCTGCCCGACGGCGCCACCATGATCGCCATCGGCGACGTCGCCGGCCACGACCTCGCCGCCGCCGTCGTCATGAGCCAGCTCCGCAACATGCTGCGCGCCCTCGCGATGGACCGCCGCGAGCCGCCGGGGGAGATACTCACCCGGCTCAACATCGCGATGGAGTCCCTGACCGAGGGCATCACCGCCACCTGCGCGCTGGCCCGGGTCGAGGCGTGCCACGGCGGCTACCGCCTCAACTACGCGGTGGCCGGCCACCTGCCGCCGCTGCTGGTCACCCCCGACGGCACCGGCTGCTTCCTGCTGGGCGCGGCCAGCCCCCTGCTCGGCTTCCGCCACGACGAGACGTGCACGTCCGCCCTGCGGCCGCTGCCGCCGCGCAGCACGCTGCTCCTCTACACCGACGGCCTGGTCGAACGGCCCGGCGAGCACCTGGACGTGGGGCTGGAACGGCTGCGCGAACTGGCCGAGACCCTGGCCCGCGAACCGGTGGAGAAGTTCTGCGACAAGCTGCTCAGCGGGCTGCCCACCACGGGCCTGGACGACATCGCCGTGATCGCGCTGCGGCTGCCCACCCACGTCCCGCCCGCGCACAGCGGGTAGCCGTACCGGTAGTACCTTTCATCCCATGCCGACCCACGAGCGGGAGATCACCGAACCCGTGGACCTCTGCCTGCCCGACGGCCGGCTCAACCCGGACGCCGTCGGATGGACCCGGCGCCCGCTGCACCGCGCCAACCTGCGCGGGTGGGGCCGGGCCAAGCGCTGGGAGTACTGGGGCGTGGTCACCCCGTCCCACGTGATCGCCCTGGTGGCGTCCTCGCTCGACTACGCCGGCGTGCACGGCGTCTACGTGCTCGACCGGGCGTCCGGCGCCGAGGTGAGCCAGGACGCCGTGGTGCCGCTGGCCCGCGGCGCCGCCTTCCCCGAGCGCAGCGGCCAGGGCACGGCCAGGGTCGAGGGCGGCGGCGTGCGCATCGTCATCGAGCAGACGGCCGGCGGGACATCGCTGCGCGCGCACGCGCCACGGGTGACGGCGCAGCTGGAGGTGCCGCTGCCGGACGGGCACGAGTCGCTCGGTGTGGTGATCCCGTGGGGGCCGCGCCGGTTCCAGTACACGGTCAAGGACGTCGGCCGCCCGGTGCGCGGGCGGCTCGTGCTGGACGGGCGGGAGCACGAGGTCGGTGCGGGCGCGTTCGCGGTGCTCGACCACGGGCGGGGCAAGTGGCCGTACTCCGTATCCTGGAACTGGGCCGCCGGCAGCGCCCCCGGGCGGGCCGTCCAGCTCGGCGGCAAGTGGACCGACGGCACCGGCCTGACCGAGAACGCGCTCATCCTGGACGGCCGGCTGCACAAGATCGGGGCGCGGCTGGAGTGGGGCTACGACCGCGGCGACTGGATGCGCCCGTGGCGGGTCGAGGGGGACGGGGTCGAGGTGGAGTTCACCCCGTTTCACGAGAGGGTCTCGCGGACGGAGCTCGGCGTCGTCGGCTCGGAGACCCACCAGTGCTTCGGGCACTTCGGCGGCCGGGTGCGAACCGATGACGGCGGCTGGGTCGGCCTCGACGGCCTGACCGGCTGGGCGGAGGAGGCCCGCAACCGATGGTGAAGGAGTCACCTATGACGAACACGCCGGGGTTCGAGATCCGGCCGCTCCAGGCGGGCGCCGCCGCCGACGGCGGGCTCATGTCCGAGCTGGCCGAGCTGGTCAACGAGGTGTACGCGGACGCGGAGCGAGGGCTGTGGGCCGATGGCGCCGCCCGTACGTCGGCTGAGGAGATCGCCGGGTTCGTCGCGGCGGGCGAGATCGTCGTGGCGCTGGTGGACGGGCGGATCGCCGGCTGCGTCCGCGTGCAGGAGCTCGACGCCGGCACGAGCGAGTTCGGCATGCTGGCCGCCGCACCCCGGCACCGGGGCATCGGCCTCGGCCGTGAGCTGGTCCGCTTCGCCGAGCGGCGCGGCAGGTCGCGCGGGCACGCGGAGATGCAGCTGGAGCTGCTGGTGCCGCGCGGGTGGCGGCACCCGTCGAAGGAGTTCCTGGCCGGCTGGTACGGCCGCATCGGCTACCGGCCGGTGGGCACCGGCGCGGTGGAGCAGGACTACCCGCACCTGTCACCCCACCTGGCCACCCCGTGCGACTTCGTCATCTACCGCAAGAACCTCGGCCCGGCCCTGAAGCCCGCCGACCGCTCCTGAGCATCGCCCGCCCCTTCGCTTGCGGCCTGCCGCTGCCGTACCGCCTTCAGGACGTCGCCGCCGGCGGACGCCGTATGCCCGCGAGATGCCCGCGAGATGCCCTCCTCACGCCCTGTCTCCAGGCCACGCACAGCGATGACCATGAGACGTGCAAGCCAAGCCGTAAGAAGACAGAGGAGGCACAATGCGGAGATTCGCTTGGATCCTGGGCGCGGTGGCGGGGGGCACGATCGCCCTCGCCGGGGTCGCCACGCCGGCGAACGCCGAAGTGTGGGCCTGCAGCAGCTTCGTCAACTCGACGACGAACGTGGCGGGGGCGGTGTGTCAGGGAGGATTCGGCACGTACCGGGTGGCCGCCAAGTGCAACTCGGCCCACTACCCCTACACGAGGACCGTCGTCGGCCCGTGGAAGACCAAGACCTCCGGCCATCCGGGACCGTACTCGCTCGTTTCCGGCGAGCCGCAGGGCTGCCACGTCGTCGAGGCGTGGTGGCAGGTCCGGTGATGCCTTTTTCACCGGCGTGAGCCGAGCCGGGCCGGCCTTCTTTCGCGTGTGCGTACCGAGCTTTTCCCGGCTCGCCCCTCAACGGGGGTGGCGCGACGGCCGATCCTGTCGGATGCTGCCAATCATGGCTGACTCACTGCTCTCGTACGCATCCGGCGTCTCCGCCGCTCCGCTGCTGGGTGAGACGATCGGGGAGAACCTGGCGCGCTCCGTGGCCCGGTACGCCGGCCGCGAGGCGCTGGTCGAGGTGGCCACCGAGCGGCGGTGGACGTACGCGGAGTTCGACGCCGCCGTCGACGAGGTCGCGCTGGGGCTGCTGGCGCGCGGGATCGCCAAGGGCGACCGGGTCGGCATCTGGGCGCCGAACTGCGCGGAATGGGTGCTCACGCAGTACGCCACCGCCAAGATCGGCGCCATCCTGGTCAACGTCAACCCCGCCTACCGCAGCCACGAGCTGGACTACGTGGTGCGCCAGTCCGGCATGCGGCTGCTGGTCAGCGCCGTTCGGTTCAAGACGAGCGACTACCGGGCGATGCTGGCCGAGATCGGCTTCGAGCCGGTGGTGTTCATCGGCGAGCCCGGCTGGGACGAGCTCGTCCGGCAGGGCCGCGCCGCCGACCCCGCCGCGCTGCGCGAGCGCGCCGCCACGCTCGCCTTCGACGACCCGATCAACATCCAGTACACCTCAGGCACCACCGGCTTCCCCAAGGGCGCCACGCTGTCGCACCACAACATCCTCAACAACGGCTACTTCGTCGGCGAGGGCGTCGGTTACACCGAGATCGACCGGGTGTGCCTGCCCGTGCCGCTCTACCACTGCTTCGGCATGGTCATGGGCAACCTCGGCGCCACCTCCCACGGCGCCTGCATCGTGCTGCCCGCGCCCGGCTTCGACCCCGAGGCGACGCTGCGCGCCGTCGAGGCCGAGCGGTGCACCTCCCTGTACGGCGTGCCGACCATGTTCATCGCCGAGCTCGGCCATCCGCGCTTCGCCGGGTTCGACCTGTCGTCGCTGCGCACCGGCATCATGGCCGGCTCGCCCTGCCCCGTCGAGGTGATGAAGCGGGTGGCGAGCGAGATGCACATGAGCGAGGTGGCGATCTGCTACGGCATGACCGAGACCTCCCCGGTGTCCACGATGACCCGCAGGGACGACGGCCTGGCCCGCCGCACGGAGACCGTCGGCCGGGTGATGCCGCACCTGGAGGTCAAGATCGTCCATCCGGACACCGGCCTGGAGACCCGGCGCGGCGAGCCGGGCGAGCTGTGCACCCGAGGCTACTCGGTGATGCTCGGCTACTGGGACGAGCCGGGCAAGACCGCCGAGGCGATCGACGCCGCCCGCTGGATGCACACCGGCGACCTGGCCACCATGGACGCCGACGGCTACGTCAACATCGTCGGCCGGATCAAGGACATGGTCATCCGCGGCGGCGAGAACGTCTACCCGCGCGAGATCGAGGAGTACCTCTACACCCACCCCGACATCGCCGACGTCCAGGTGATCGGCGTCCCCGACGCGAAGTACGGCGAGGAGCTGATGGCCTGGATCGTCATGCGCCCGGGCGCCGAGCCGCTCACCGCCGAGTCCGTCAGGGCGTTCTGCGCCGGTCGCCTGGCCCACTTCAAGATCCCCCGGTACGTGCACCTCGTCGAGAGCTTCCCGATGACGGTCACCGGCAAGATCCGCAAGGTCGAGATGCGCGCGGAGGCCGTCGGCCTGCTCGGCCTGGAGGACGCCGCGGCCCGATCCGGCGGCTGAGTCGTCTTCACCGGCGCCCGCCCGCCGACGGGCCCCGTGCCAGGGGCCTCGGCGGGCCCCTGGCACGGGGCCCGTCGGCGGGCGGGCGCCCGCGTTCGGGCGGGCGGGACGTCCGTGTTCGGGCGGCGGGGCGCCCGCGTTCGGCTCAAGCCGACAGAGGTGGACGGCGGATGTGTGATCATTGCATCACGTGTGTGCCGGGATAATTCACCTTCGATCACTTTCGATCGGTACTATGGGCCGTCGCGAGGAGGAGTATGACCAACGTTGCCGTCGGCGCGTCGCCTGCCGGAGACAGCACTGGGCCCGTTCGAGACGATCAAGGCGGAGGCGTGCCCATGGCCGGCCCGGAGACACAGGGGCAGTTGCCCGATGAGCGGCGCACGCGGCTGGTGGAGCTGCTGCGGCGGCGCGGGCTCATGCGTGTGCACGACCTGGCCTCCGAGCTGGCGGTCTCCGCGATCACCATCCGGCGCGACATCACGCTGCTGGCCGGGGAGGGCGCCGTACGCCGCGTCCGCGGCGGCGCCGCCCCCGCCGAACGGCCCCAGGACCCGGCGTCGGCCGGCGGTTACGGCGGGACGGGCGCGTTCGCCGGAGCGGGCGGCCTCGGCGGGGCGGGCACGTTCACGGGAACCGGCGGATTCGGCGGCGGCCCGGACGTGAGCGGACCGGCCGGCGGGTTCGGGGGAGCGGGCGGGGCGAGGGCCGGCGGGTCCGCCCGCGCCATCGCCGCCGAGACGGGGGACGCGCCGGAGCTGACCGTGGGCATGGTCGTGCCCTCGCTCGACTACTACTATCCCGACGTCATCCGCGGCGTGCGCGAGGCGGCCGCGGCGGCCGGGGTCCGGGTCGTGCTGCGCGGGGCGACGTACCAGGTGGCCGACGAACGGCGGCAGCTGACCTCGCTGGTGGAGTCCGTCGGGGTGGACGGGCTGCTGGTCGCGCCCACGACGGAGAGCGACGAGGGCGAGGAACTGGTCCGCTGGCTGCAGGCGGCCGGCGTGCCGGTCGTGCTGATCGAACGGGCCGCGACCGTGGGGCCCTACCGGGAGGCCATGGAGTCCGTCGTCAGCGATCACGCCCTGGGGGCGGCGATGGCCGTACGGCACCTGGCGGTCCTGGGGCACCGGCGGGTCGGCATCATGACCACGATCACCAGCCCGACTTCGCCGCACGTGCGGGCCGGCTGGCGGACGGCCTGCGAGGAGCTGGGGCTGGAGACCGAGGCGACCCCCGACACCCACACGGTCGAGCGGCGCGACCCCGGCTGGAGGCGGGCGCTGGACGAGCTCCTCGACGCCTGCGTGGCCACGGGCACGCGCGCCCTGCTCGTGCACTCGGACCCGGAGGCGATCTCGCTGGTCGAACGCTGCCAGGATCGCGGCATCCGGGTGCCCGCCGACCTGGCCGTGGTCACCTACGACGACGAGGTGGCCGAGCTGTGCGACCCGCCACTGACCGCGATCCGCCCACCCAAGGCCGCCATCGGCCGCGCCGCGTTCACCCTGCTTCTGGAACGCCTGCGCGACCCACGGCGTCCGGCACACCGCGTGGTGGTAGGCCCCCAACTGATCGTCCGCAACTCCTCCACCTGACCACCCCGCACCGGGCCGCCTCACCGGGCCCCCCTGCCCCTGGGGCGGGGGGTGCGCCTGCGCCGGTCATGACCGGCGGCGGGCCTTCGGCGGCAACCTGCCGGTGCCGGGGCGTTCAGCCGAGCAGACGGGAGACGTCGAAGCCGTCGACGGTCCCGTCGGGCCAGACGATCCGGACATCCGACGGGACCTGCGGACCAGGGGCCGGACCGGAGGCCGAGCCGGTCCCGGGGCCAGAAGCCGGGCCGGCCCCGGAGCCGGACGCGGAGCCGGCCCCGGGGCTGGACGCGCTGCCGGAAGCCGGGCCGTACCCGGGGTCGGCCGCAGGGCCGGGCCACGTGACGACGGGTCGCTCGACCGGCTCCCCGGCGCCGAGGTAGAGCACCGCCTCGTGCAAGACCTCCGTAGGCGCGGGGCCGCTGGTCGCGCACCACGGCACCACCGTCCACGGCGCCAGGGGAGAGGCGTCGTCGGCCGACGTCACCCCGCCGGTGTCCAGGGACGCGCCGCCGAACACGCACGAGCACATCCGGTCGTTCGCCACCACGGCAGCCGCACCTGGGCGCGTGTCGGTCGCCGCGCCGGCACCCGCCCCCACGCTGGCACCCGTGCCGGTGTCCGCCCCCGCGCTCAGGCCCGCACCAGCGGCGGTGCCCGCACCGGCAGCCGTGGCAGGGCGCGGGTTGTCGGATGGGAGGGGCCAGCCGCCGATGCGTAGGCGGCCTTCCGGCTTCCCCGCATGATCGTCCGGTGCCCCGACCCGCACCAGGCGGATCTCCCACGGTCCGCGGACCAGGGAGAGCACGTGGAGCCACGGGCCGAGCCGGACCCGGCCCGGGCGGCCGGAGCCGTGGTCGGGGCCGCTGGGGTCGGGCTCAACCCAGTGCGCTCGCCAGCGTGACGCCCCCGCCGCCGTCCCCGTCGGAAGGCGTTCCGTGAGCAGGGTGTCGAAGCCGGTTCTGTGGCTGGGCTCGCCGGACGCGTCGAGCAGCGCCACCGACTGGTCGAGCGGGCGCCCGGCGTGCGGGCCCGCGAGCACGGGGGAGGTGGCGGTGGAGTACGCGAACCGCGCGTACAGCGGCGAGTCCGCCAGCTCGGACCCCGGGTGGGAGTGGTCGGTGCCGTGGTTGACCACGCGCACCACCCCGTCCGCGCGCGTGCCGCTGACCAGCCACCCGGGCGACGGCACGACGAGCTGGTAGTCGTCCCGCTCCACCGGCAGCGGCTCCTCGACGGCCGTCCACACCGGATGACCGGCCGGCAGGGTCAGCCCGAAGAGCCCCTTGGCGGCCCAGTACGGCGAGCCGGGCCCGGAGTAGGACTGCGCGATCGGCCGCCACGGCCCGTGCCAGCCCAAGGACAGCAGCCCCTTGGCGTCGGGGGCGCCGCGGTCGGCGAAGTGCCGGGCGATGCCGGAGGCGGCGCGCCGCAGCAGCCCCGGTGACGGCGTGTCCAGGCCGTAACGCGCCCCGAGCCAGAACGGGACGGCGGCGGCGAACCGGTAGGTCAGGCTGCGGCCCTGCACCAGCGGCGAGCCGTCGGCCCCCACGAGGCGGACCGCGTCGTGCAGGTAGCGCTCCAGCCGCCGCAGGTAGACCGGCCGCCGCTCCTCCGCGGCGGCCGAGAAGGCGGACGAGCCAGTGGGCGAACAGGCGGGCGAGCCGGCGGCCATCTCGGTCCAGAGCAGCGGGTAGAACTGCAGCGCCCATCCGACGTAGTGGTCGTAGGAACGCTCGGCCCCGTCGGCGTACCAGCCGTTCTCGCGAGCGAAACCGTCCGTCAGCGCCAGCCCGGCCTCGATGTCCCCCGGCTCGTACGGCCCCCCGGCCGAGGCCAGGAACTGCTCCACGACGATCTGGAACCAGACCCAGTTGATCGGCGGATACTCACCGCCCACCGCCGGCGCCAGATAGGCGATGACACGTTCCCTGACGCCGTCGTCGAGCCGGTCCCACAGCCACGGCCTGGTCAGGTGCAGCACCAGGGCGATCGAGGCGGCTTCCACCTTGGCCTGGCCGTGCTCGTCCAGCCGGACCCAGCGCTCGGGCGAGGCGGGGTCCGTGCCCGTCGCCAGCCCGCGCGCGTACCACTCCATGAGGCCGAGCGGGTCGCCGCCGCCCTCGCCCGCCACCCGGAACCCGGCCGCGAGGAACGTCCTGGCGAAGCCCTCCAGCCCGTCCACGTCGGCGCCGTAGCCGCCGGCCCGGCCGGGGAAGGAGATCCGCGCGTGGCCCGGCGACGCGAAGGGACGGGCCGACAGCAGCAGCCGCTCGGCCAGCGCCGCCCAATGTGCCCGGGTCCACCCGGTGTACGGCGACAGCGCCGGATCGTCGGGTATGCGCGGCATGCACAGATCCCTTCAGCCTTGCATGTTTACGTAACCACGGATTCACGGGATGGTTACAGCGCCACGGGAGCACGTCAAGCGGTCACCGGACCGGCGGCGTCTTTCGTTGACCAGTTGTGATCTAAGGCGAGCAATGCTGATCGAAACGATCCGATTGCCCCTTGACGGAGGACGAGCGGCCACGCTTAACTCCGGTGCAATGCCGTCCGATCACAGATGAGCGAAATCGATCGTGCGCCGCCCGAAATGTCGTCCGCAACGCCGGCCGATCGGCCGGCCGGAGTCCCGCTCCGGGCGGCCGATCGGAAAACCCCCGCCCCGAGCCCCCGCACCCCGAGGAGACCCAGCTTGAACGCCAGATCACGAGTCGCGAGCCGCCCGGGACCGCTCCGGTGAGCGAGGCTCCCCGGGCCCTGCTGGTCATGGACCGGGCCACGCTGGACGTGCAGTTCGGGCAGCGGCAGCTGCGCCGGCTGCGCGCCCTCACCGAACTCGCCGACCCGATCTGGACCCCCGAGCTGGACACCCCCTCCGCGCGTCGGCGGCTGCGCGAGAGCGAGGTGCTGGTGACGTCGTGGGGCTGCCCGCCCCTGACCGCAGAACGGCTGGCCGACGCGCCCCGGCTGCGCGCCGTCTTCCACTGCGCCGGCACCGTGCGCCCGTTCGTCACCGACGAGGTCTGGCGCAGGGGCATCGTCGTGACCAGCGCCGCCGACGCCAACGCGATCCCGGTCGCCGAGTTCACCCTCGCCGCGATCATCTTCGCCGGCAAGAAGGCGCCCTTCCTGGCCCAGGACGCCCGCACCCACCGCGACGACTGGTCCTACGCGACCCGCCGCGGCGAGCTGTCCAACCGGGGCCGCACGATCGGCGTCGTCGGCTTCTCCCGGGTCGGCCGCCGGGTCGTGGAGCGGCTGCGCGACCTGGAGGTGGACGTCCTGGTCTCCGACCCGTACGCCGCCGCGGCGGAGGTGAGCGCGGCGGGCGGCCGCCTGGTCCCGCTGGCGGAGCTGCTGCGCGGCTGCGACGTGCTCACGCTGCACGTCCCCTCGCTGCCCGAGACCCGCCACCTCATCGGCGCGGCCGAGCTGGCCCTGCTGCGTGACGGCACCACCGTCATCAACACCGCCCGCGGCGCCGTCCTGGACACCGCCGCCATCGAGCGCGAGTGCGCCGCCGGCCGCCTCGACGCCATCCTCGACGTCACCGACCCCGAGCCCCTCCCGGCCGGCTCGGTGCTGTACGAGCTGCCCAACGTCATGATCACCCCTCACATCGCCGGCTCGCTGGGCAGCGAGACCTGGCGGATGAGCGACAGCGCCCTCGACGAACTGGAACGCCACCTGTCCGGCCGGCCCCTCCTCACGGCCGTCACCCCGGACGAGTTCACCGTCAGCGCCTGACCAACCCCCTGTGACGGAGAAGGAGACCGGATCCCATGATCACGTCAGCGAAGCCCCGGACACGGCGGCAGGTGGTGAAGGGCCTGAGCATCGTGGCCGCGCTCTCCCTCACCCTGGCCGCGTGCGGCTCCGGCGACCCCGAGCCCGCCGACCCCAACGGCAAGATCACCCTCAGCGTCACGGTCTGGAACCTGGCCAAGACACCCGAGTTCAAGGCCCTCTTCGACGCCTTCCAGCAGGCCAACCCCAACATCACCGTCAAGCCGGTCGACATCCTCGCCGACGACTACCCCGAGAAGGTCACCACGATGCTGGCGGGCGGTGACAAGACCGACGTGATCACGATGAAGAACGTCACCGACTACTCCCGCTACTCCAGCCGGGGCCAGCTCGCCGACCTCACCGACCTGGCCAAGTCGCCCGAAAACGCCAAGCTCGCCGGGCTCGACGCGTTCAACGTCGGCAACGCCTACTACGCCCTGCCGTACCGGCAGGACTTCTGGCTGCTCTACTACAACAAGACCCTGCTCGACAAGGCCGGCGTCGAGCTGCCCGACCCGCTGACCTGGGACGAGTACGCCAAGCTGGCCAAGCGGCTCACCCAGGGCGAGGGCGGTGAGAAGGTGTACGGCGCCTACCACCACACCTGGCGCTCGGTCGTGCAGGCCGTCTCCGCCGCGCAGACCGGCGGCGACCAGCTCGGCGGCGACTACACCTTCTTCACCGAGCAGTACAACCTCGCCAAGGGCCTCCAGGACGCCGGCGCCGTGCTCGACTTCGGCACCGCCAAGTCCCAGCAGGCCGACTACCGCACCCAGTTCGAAAGCGGCAAGACCGCGCTGATGCCGATGGGCACCTGGTACATCTCCGGCATCCTGGAGGCAAAGGCCAAGGGCGCCAGCGACATCGCATGGGGGCTCGCCCCCATGCCGCAGCGCACCGGCGCGACCGGCACGACGACGTTCGGCTCGCCGACCGCGTTCGCCGTCAACAAGCGCGCCGAGCACGCCGACGCGGCGAAGAAGTTCGTCCAGTTCGCCGCGAGCCAGGCGGGCGCGGAGGCGATCACCAAGGCCGGCGTGGTGCCGGCGCTGCAGAGCCCCGAGATCACCAAGGCGTACTTCGGGCTCAAGGGCATGCCGTCGGACGAGCGCTCCAAGAAGGCGTTCGAGCCCGACAAGGTGGCGCTGGAGATGCCGGTCAGCGAGAACACCTCCGACATCGACACCATACTCAACGAGGAGCATGAACTGATCATGGTGGGCGACAAGTCCGTAGCCGACGGCATCCGCTCGATGAACGAGCGGGTGAAGAACGAGGTACTCAACTAGCCAGGCAGCGGACCCGGGAGCGATCCCGGGTCCCGCGCTCGACGGAGCGTCGCGAAGGAAACCATGACTCAGGCATTGACGCAACCGACGCCGGCCCCGCCCCGCCGGGCACGCGCCTGGCGCGGCATCCTCGTCGGGTGGAGCTTCATCCTCCCGAACTTCGTCGGCTTCGCCCTGTTCACGCTCGTGCCGATGCTGGCCGCGTTCGCGCTGGCGTTCCTGGAGTGGGACTCCTACAGCACGCCTGAATGGGTCGGCCTGGACAACTTCCGGCGGATGTTCGGCGACGAGAACTTCCACGTCGCGCTCAGGAACACCCTCTTCTACGCCGCCGGGCACATCCCGCTGACGCTGGTGGCGGCGCTCGGGCTGGCCATGGCGCTCAACCGCAGGATCCGGGGCGTGCAGTTCTTCCGCACCGCCGCCTTCTTCCCGTACGTCACCTCGCTCGTCGCCGTCGCGGTCGTCTGGAACATGCTGTTCAACCCCACCGCCGGCCCCGTCAACCAGCTCCTGGAGGCGATCGGCGTCACCGAGCCGCCGCGCTGGGTGGCCAGCACCGACTGGGCGATGCCCGCCGTGATCATCACCAGCGTGTGGCGGGACATGGGCTACTACATGGTGCTGTACCTGGCCGGCCTGCAGACGATCCCGCGCGAGTACTACGAGGCCGCCACCGTCGACGGGGCCGGGCCGTGGCAGCGGTTCTGGAGCGTCACGCTGCCGTGCCTGCGGCCCACGACGTTCTTCGTCCTGGTCATGCTGACGATCCAGAGCTTCAAGGTGCTGGACCTGATCGTCGTCATGACCGACGGCGGGCCGGGCCGCAGCACGCTGGTGCTGGCCCAGCTCGTCTACCGTGAGGGCATCAGGGAGGGGCGGTTCGGCTACTCCTCGGCCGTCGCGCTGGTGCTGTTCGTCATCGTGCTGACCGTCACCGTCGTCCAGTTCCGCATCAACGAGCGCAGGAGCGCCACATGACCGCGCTGCCCGACACCGCCGCCCCTCCCGGAACGGCTCCCGCCCCCCGCGCCGGCGGCGCGACGCCGCGCGGCGCCCGCTCCACGCTGCGCGGGGCGCTCGCCTACGCGGGGCTGACCGTGGTGACGGTGCTGGTGCTGGTGCCGTTCGCGTGGATGTTGTCCTCGTCGCTGAAGCGGAACAACCAGGTCTTCACCGTGCCGATCGAGTGGATCCCGCCGGAGCTGCGCTGGTCGAACTTCATCGAGATCTGGGAACGCATCCCGCTGCTGACCTACCTGGGCAACTCCGCGTTCCTGTCCGTCGTGATCACGCTGCTGCAGGTGCTGACCGGCAGCTTCGCCGCGTACGGCTTCTCCAAGGTGCGCTTCCCCGGCCGCGACGCGCTCTTCCTGGCCTACATCGCCACCATCGCCGTGCCGTGGCAGGCGTACATGGTGCCGCAGTACATCATGATGCAGCGGGCCGAGCTGACGGACACGCACTTGTCGATCATCCTGCTGCAGGCGTTCGGCGCGTTCGGCGTCTTCCTCATGCGGCAGTACTACATGTCGATCCCCGACGACCTGTGCGAGGCCGCGCGCATCGACGGGCTCAGCGAGTACGGCATCTACCGGCGCGTCATGCTGCCGCTGTCCAAACCGGCACTGGCCAGCCTGGCGCTGCTCACCTTCGTCAACACGTGGAACGACTACATGGGGCCCTTCATCTACCTGACCAGCAACGAGCTGTGGACCATCCAGCTCGGGCTGCGCTCGTTCGTCGGCCAGTACGAGGCGGAATACGCGATGATCATGACGGGCGCGGTGCTGTCGGTGCTACCGATCATGGTCGTCTTCCTGTTCGGGCAGCGGTACTTCATCCGCGGCATCGCCACCAGCGGGCTGAAGTGATGAGCGCGTACGGAACCGCCCGGCGGCTGCTGCGCCCCGCCCGCCAGAGCACCTACGAGCGGATCTTCGACACCGTCTACGCGGGACTCATGACGAACGTCCTGCTCGCCGCCGCCTGCCTGCCTCTGCCGGCGGCGCTGGCCGTCGTCGGTGACCCGCTCGCGTCGTGGCCGTTCTTCGCGCTGCTCTCCCTGCCCTGCGGGCCGGCGCTGGCCGGGGCGTTCGGCTGCTTCGACGCCCTGGGCCGCGGGTCCACGGCCATGGCGCGTGCGTTCTGGAGCTCCTACCGCCGGGCCGCCCCCCGCGCCCTGGCCGTCTCGGCCGCGGGCGCGGCGGCCGTCGGCGTGCTCGCCGTGGCCGCCGTGGCCGTCGCGGGCACCGCGTGGGGGCCGGCGCTCGTGCCCTTCTTCTGCACCGCCGCCGCGCTGGTCATGTCCCTGACGTTCGCCCTGCTCACGCTGGCAGCCGTGCCCGGCGCGCGGCTGCGCTCGTCGCTGCGGCCGTGCCTGTTCCTGGTGGCCCGCCGCTGGTACCTGTCCGCGGCCACCCTCGTCGTCCTCGCCCTGGCTCTTCTCGTCGTCCTCGCCAAGCCGGTGCTCGGCGTACTGCTCGTGGCCTCACCCTTGTTGTACGCCGCCTGGGCCACCACCAGGTACGTCCTCGCCCCCATCCTGGAGCCGCCGGCCCACGACCATCGCTAGCGGGTGGCTTCCCGGGACCCGTCTCAGGACCCGCCCCGGTGGACCGGTACGGTGCGCTGGAGGTGAGCGCGATGACCTGGTGGACGGTGGCGCGGTTCCTGCACGTGCTCGGGGCCGCGGTGTGGGTGGGCGGGCAGCTCACGGTGTCGCTGGTCGTGCTGCCCCTGGCCAGGCGCCTGCTGGACGAGGAGCGGCGCGGCCAGGTGCTGACCGCCGTCGGCCGCCGCTTCGGGCTGCTGACCGTCGCGGTCTTCCTGCCTGTGCAGCTCGCCACGGGGGTGGCCATCGCCTGGCACAAGGGCCTCACCTGGGCCACCCTGGCCGAGCCCGGCTACGGCCGGATCCTGGCGGCGAAACTGGCGCTGTTCTGCGCCGTCATGGTCGCGGCGGCGGCACACGGCTGGGCCTCGGGCGCGGGCCGCCCGGTGCTGGCCCGCACCCTGGCGATGGCCTCACTCGCCGGCTCCCTCGGCGTCGTCCTCCTGGCCACCGCACTCCCCGTCACGTGAGCCCGTCACGTGAGCCCGTCACGTGAGCCCGTCACGTGAGCCCGCCCCCCGGCCGCCGCCCGGCCGGGTGGGGGCGGGGGTCAGCGGCGGGGCTGGGCGATGAGGCGGCAGTCGGAGCCGGGGGAGTTGGAGACGGCCTTCCACCTGATCTGCTCGTCCGCCGGTTCAGCGGGGGACAGCTCCAGCGACCGGGTGAACACCCGGAGGAACGCCTTCATCTGCATGACCGCCAGCCGATCCCCCAGGCACGTGTGCGAGCCGCCCCCGAACGGCATCCAGCCGTAACCGCCCGGCCGCCGGCCGAGCCAGCGTTCCGGCCGGAAGGCGGCCGGGTCGGGGTAGAGGCCGGGGTCGTGGTGCAGCGACCGGAGATGGACGATGATCGTGGTGCCCGGCGCCAGCACCCGCCCGCCCAGCTCGAACGGCAGCCGCACCACCCGCCCGAAGAACGCGACCGGAGGCCGCACCCGCAGCGCCTCGTACGCCACCGCCGTCGCGTACACGTCGGAGGTGCCCTCGTCGCTCTCCGCCGACAGGCGCCGCAGCGCCTCCGGATGGCGTACCACCCGCTCGAACGCCCAGGCCAGGCCGGTCGCCGTGGTGGTGCGGGCGCCGGCGATCATGCTCATCACCTGGTCGCGCAGCACCTGATCGGTCAGCCGCGCCCCGCGTTCGTCACGTGCGCGCATGAGGACGCCGAGCAGGTCGTCGCCCTCGCCCTCGCGCCGCCGCCGGCTGATCTCGTCGTAGATGAGCCGGTCGCAGGACTCCTTCGCGCGGTGGTACGACGGCCACAGGGCCATCCCGCCCGCGCGGCGCAGCGCGTACCGTACGGTGATCTCGTAGGAGTCGGCCCGGCGGAACAGCTCCCGCAGCGGCTCGCGCCAGGCGTGCCGGCGGGCCGGATCGACGCCGAGGGTGACGTCGAGGATCGCGTCCATGAGCGCCGCGTGCAGCCGGGGCCGCAGCGCGAACGGCGTGCCGGCCGGGCACCGGTCGGCGACCTGCTGGGCGAGCTTCTCCGTCGCGGCGCGCAGGCGCGCGGAGACACGATTCCTGATGGCGGGGGCCATGATCTCGCGCAGCCGCCGGTGCTCCTGGCCGTCCAGCCTGCCCAGCCCCTGCGGGCCGATGACCGGCTCCTGGACGCGGTTGGCCTCCGCGGAGTCGATCACGCCGCCGGGAGCGCGGAAGACGTCTCTGACCAGGCCGGGGTCGGCCAGCATCACCGCCTTGCCGATGCCGGGGAACCACAGGCCGAACATGCCGTCCGTACGGCCGAACATGCGATCGACGACGCCGTCCCCCACGATCAGGGCGGCCGGCAGCACCGCGCTGCCCAGCCATGGCTCCAGGCGGTGGCGGCGGCCACGCGCACCGGCGAGCCGGCCTCCGGGATGCGGTACACCTGGGCGTGCGCCGAGCGCGTCGATCATGAAGTCTCTAATCCGATTCGGGTCACTCGTTCTCGTGACACTCAACCATAGCGAAGCGTGACCATCCGTGATGTTACTGTGACGACGCAGGGTGGCGCCCCAGCCCGCGCGACCCTCCCGCCCGGCAGCCCCTGAGGAGCCAGTTGATGATCGACACCCTCGCCCGCCAGAGTCACGCGGGTTCGCGCAGGCCGGGGCCACGGCGGGCGGGCGCCGGGGGCCGGTGGTGACGCGGTATCTCGTCACCGGGGCCACCGGGTTCGTGGGCGGGCACCTGACGCGGGAGATCCTGGCCCGCGGCGGTACGGTGACCGCGCTCGTCCGTCGTCCTGGACGCGCCGGGACGCTGCGCGACCAGGGTGTGCGCGTGGTCGAAGGAGACCTGGCCACGGGCCGGGGGCTCGGGGAGGCGTCGCGGGGCGCCGATCGGGTGATCCACCTGGCGGCGGTGGTCAAGGCACGCACCGACGCGGAGTTCTGGGCGGTCAACCGCGACGGCACCGCCCGCCTCGTCCGCGCCCTGGCCGCCATGCCCGTGCCGCCACGCCTGGTGGTGTGCTCCTCGCTGGCCGCCGCCGGGCCCGCGCGGGGGAGCGGGCCCGTCTCCGTCTACGGCGCCAGCAAACTGGCGGCGGAACACGTCGTCCGCGCGTACGCGCACCGCGTGCCGGCCGTCATCCTGCGCCCCGGCATCGTGCACGGCCCCGGCGAGCCCGCCCTGGTGCCGCCGCTGCTGCAGATGATCCGCCTCGGGCTGGTGCCCAAGCCCGGGTTCGGGCCGCGCCGCTACGGCATGATCCACGTGGACGACCTGTGCGGGGCCCTGCTGGCCGCCGCCGAGCGCGGCACGACCGTCCAGGCGGACGACCCTGACGCGGGCGTCCACCCGCTGAGCGACGGCGTCGCCTACCGGTGGCAGGACATCTGCGCCGCCGTCGCCGAGGCGGCAGGGCTGCGCGCCCCTGTCGTGCTGCCCGTGCCCGTGTCCCTGCTGGCCGCCGTGGCCGCGCTGGCCCACCTCGCCGGCCGGCTGCCCGGCCTGAGCGGCGACGTACCCGCACTGAACCGGGACAAGGTACGCGAGCTGCGCCACGCCGACTGGACCTGCACGCCGGCCGGCGCCCGGCACGACCTGGGCTTCACCCCCACCACCTCCCTCCTGGACGGCCTCGAAGCCGCCCTGCGCGGCCCCACACCGAGTGAAGCCGGGAGCGGGGCCGTGACCGGTCAGGCGACGGCCCCGTGACCCGGACGCCGAGGTGGTGTCAGGGCTGGACGTGGGTCAGTTCCGCGCCGATCAGGTCGGCCACCGCCCGCAGCTCCGCGAGCCGGTGCCCCGTGCCCAGGGCCCAGTGGTGGGAGATGCCGCTGGCGCTCCACACGTCCGTCCACTCGCCGGGGTCACAGCCGAAGTCCACTCGCGACGTCGTGTTGCCGATCCGCAGCAGCGGCCCCTCCACGACCTCGCCCTCGGACACGACGAAGCCGTAGCTCCCGTCCCTGGCCTGCCGCAGCCCGAACGCGGTCACCGGCCCCCGCGTCACGTCGAACTCGACCGACACGCCCCACCCGCGCTTGCCGTGGTAGACGCCGAGCCCGCGCAGGAGCGGGCGGCGGGAGCTGATGGCCAGGTGGGCGGGGCCGTCGTGGCCCATCTCCACATGGCCGCGGGCGAAGTCGAGCGCCTGCAGCTCGGTGAAGGAGCCGCCGCCGCCCAGCCGGTCCATGACGAGCATGGCCAGCGAGGTACGCAGCTCGTACTCGCCGGCGGCCGGCACCCCGCGCGCCGTGAGCAGGGAGGCGCCGAGGATCATGCCCGCCCCGAGCCGCTCGTGGATCTCGCCGTCCAGGCCGCGGTGGTAGTAGGCCAGGCTGTCCAGGGCGAAGTCCTCAACCAGCCGGTCCAGGCCGACCGACACGCGGGCCGCCCAGGCCAGGTCGTCCTCGTTCACCGAGTCGGCCAGCTCGAACACCTCGCGCGCCAGGCCCACCCGGTCGGCGGTCTCGGCGTCGGTGACCTTCTCCGCGCGCACCCGCAGGTCGTCGAACTCCAGCACCTCCACGTGGCCGCCGAAGTTCGCGCTGACCAGCGTCAGGTCGGTGGCCACGTCCAGCATGCCCGGGTACAGGTGGCCCATGAGGCCGTGCCGCCCGTGACGCAGCGCGGCCCGTACGCCCGCCGCCCTGACCCAGCGCCCGATCCGCTGCCACGCGCGCTCGTCCTCCAGATAACCGGAGACCGACCGGAACGGGATGCCGCAGCGGGTGAAGGCGTTGGCCATCTCCGGCAGGGGGCAGGCGCCGCAGTAGGCCAGCCACTGGCCGGTGTCGAAGGTGGCGTGCTCCATCGACTGCGTCGGCTGCAGGTTGATCAGCAGCACGGGCGCGCCGCTGCGCTGCGCGATCGGCACGAGCATGGTGGCCGTCATGTACGTCGTCAGGAACCCGACGATCAGGTCGCAGCCGGCCGCCCGCAGCTTCTCCGCCGCCGCGGCACCTTCCTCGGCGTCGGAGATGAAGCCGACGTCCACCACCTCCGCGTCGAACTCCCCCATGCGCTCGGAGACGCGCGCGGCCGAGCGCTGGAGCTGGGGGAGCAGGTCGGGGAACTGCGGCCAATAGGCCCCGAGGCCGCCCGCGACCAATCCCACCTTGACGCGGCGCGGGGTGATCCTGGAGAGTGCGCCGCCGCCGCTCCCCGAGCTGATGTCCTGGCCGATCCCGCTAGTGGTCCCGCTGCTCGTCACGGTGCTCTCCCTTGCTGCTTGCCAGGCCCGCCGCCGCGGTGGTGCTCAGCGGGCTTCGACCTCGATGATGCGTGTGTAGTCGTTCGCGCCGTTCGACGCCAGGGCGACGACGCGGACGTCCTCGGCGGCGACGGGCGCGAAGTCCGAACGGGCGCTCCCCGCGGTGTTGCCGCGCACCTGCGCGACCGTCTGCCACGGCCCGCCGCCGGCCCGCACCTGGACGTCCCAGTCGCGCAGCCCGTACCTGGAGGCCGGGTAGCGCTCGGTGTCCAGCGTGTAGAGGTCCACCCTGGACACCTGGCGGGCGCCGCCCAGCGCGATGGCCACGGTGTCCGGCCAGGACCTGGCGGTGGCGTCGTTCCAGCCGTTGCCGCCGGCCCAGCCGTTGGACGAACGGTCGCCGTCGGCCACGCTGCAGGGCGGGTAGTTGGCGTTGGTGTGCTGCGAGGAGGCGGTGACGGGCCGGCGCAGCGCCAGGTTGCCGCCGTTGTCGAGCCCGTCCACCGGCACCACCTCGACGGGGACCTTCAGCGTGCTCGACGGCGTGCGCAGGCGCAGCCCGTACGTGCCCTCGGCGGTGCCCGGCGGCACGGCGACCAGCAGCTTCGCGCGCACCTCGTAACCGGGCGGGAGATAGCTGGTCAGCATCGCGCGGGAGGCGGTCAGCGGCGAGTCGGCCTCGACCCGCATGGTCGCGTACGCGGCCTTCTTCGCCTCGCTCCGCATCCCGATCTTGAGCGTGGCGGGGCAGGCCGGGTCCACGCCGAGCGGCGCGACCAGCCTGTCCGCCCCGGCGGTCGGGACGAGCTTGCCCGTGCCCTTGGAGACGCCCGGCTCGACCTGGACGGAGACCGCCTGCGGGGGAGTCTCCGGCTCGGGGGTGGCCGGTGGAGCACCGAGCACCGGGACGAAGGCGAGGGCCCCGGCGGCGAGGATGCGCATGATCTGTTCCTTCCTAGAGCACGTGCAGGCCGGGGGCGCCGTCGAGGGTGACCAGGCTGGCGCGGGTGGAGACGGGTGCGCCGGGGCGGTCCACGTACGGGACGACCTTGAAGTCCGAGCGCCACTGGCCGCGGGTGACCTCGCAGGACACGTAGCCGCGCTGGTAGCTGGAGAAGCGCAGGTGCGGGTTGGCCGGGTCGGTGCCGCCGGGCGGCACCCCCTGCGTGGGGTTGCCGTTGCCGCCGCTGCTGACCGAGGTGCAGACGAACTCCACGCCGATCGCCGGGGAGGCGGGATCGCCGAAGTCGCGCCTGAGGTCGCCGGCCAGGTTGTAGTGGATGTCGCCGGTCAGCACCACGGGGTTGCCGACCTCGCGCTCGATCATGCCGTCGAGCAGGCGGTCCTTGGCCGCCTGGTAGCCGTCCCACAGGTCCATGCTGAGCCGCTGCGCGGGTCCCGGGTCGAAGTCGAGCCGCATCATGGCCACCTGCTGGGCGAGCACGTTCCACCTGGCGCGGGAGGCGCCGAGACCGTCGAGCAGCCAGCGCTCCTGCGCGGCGCCGATCATCTGCCGCGCCGGGTCGAGCCGGTCGGCGCAGTCCACCTGCTGGCCGTCGCCGCAGACCTGGTCGTCGCGGTACTGGCGGGTGTCGAGCACGTTGAACTCGGCCAGGTCGCCGAAGGTGAAGCGGCGGTAGATGCGCGCGTCGGGGCCCTCGGCGGCGGGCAGCCGGACCGGCATGTTCTCCCAGAAGGCACGGAAGGCGTTGGCCCTGATCACCAGGTAGTCCTGCTCGCTCACCTCGCCGCCGGGGCCGTACCGGCCGGCCCAGTTGTCCAGCACCTCGTGGTCGTCCCAGGTGACGATCCAGGGCGCGCGGTGGTGGGCGGCCTGAAGGTCGGGGTCGCTCTTGTAGAGGCCGTACTGGACGCGGAACCGGTCGAGCGTGTCGCACTGCACCCGGAACTGCTCGGGGACCGGGGTGTTGCGGTTGCCGCCCATCGGCACGATGCCGAACTCGTAGATGTAGTCGCCCAAGTGGAGCACCACGTCGGGGTTCTCATCGGCGAGGTGACGGTAGGCGGTGTAGTAACCGTCCTGCCACGACGCGCAGGAGGCGAAGGCCAGGCGCAGCGACTCGGGGCTGCTGTCCGGGGCGGGCGCGGTCCTGGTCCGGCCGACGGGGCTGAGCTCGGAGCCGGTGCGGAAGCGGTAGAAGTAGTCACGGCCGGGACGCAGGCCCTTGGCGTCCACGTGCACGGAGTGGCCGTACTCGGGGGTGGCCCAGGCGGAGCCATGGCGGACGCGGCGGGCGAACGCCTCGTCCTCGGCGATCTCCCAGTCGACCCTGATCCGGTGGTACGGCAGCCCGCCCAGCGGCTCCAGCGGCCTGGGCGCCAGCCGGGTCCACAGCACGACCCGGTCGGGCAGGGGGTCACCGGAGGCGACGCCGAGCTGGAAGGGATAGTCGGCGGTCCTGACCGTGGCGCGGGCGGCGGTCCACGGATCGGCCAGCCCGGAGGTGAAGGCGAGAGCGAAGGCGGCGCCGCCTAAGCCCAGAAAGCCCCGGCGTGAGGGATGCGGCATGCTGCTTCCTAGTCTGGGGGGACGAAAGCCCTCACTTTCTAGCAAGCAGACCCGTTGTTAACAAGACGCGAGTTAGAAATAACGCCTTCGGCCGTTAGATCTCCGCGACGAGGACGTTCCCGTGATGGTCGTGCAGTCGCTGGAGCAGGTCGGCCGGGGCGTTCGCGTCGACCACCACCACGTCGAAGTCCGCCAGCGGCGCCACCCGGTGCAGCGCCACCCTGGCCAGCTTGGAGCCGTCCACGGCCAGCACCCGCCGCGACGCCGAGCGCAGCATGGCCCGCTTGACCAGCACGATCTCCTGCTCCTGATGGTAGGCGTACTCCTCGGAGATCGCCGAGGTGGAGACCACGGCCAGGTCGGTGTTCACCGCCTCGACGGCGTCCACGCAGCCGAGGCCGAGAAACGAATCATGAGTGGCGTGATATTCACCGCCGAGCGCGATGAGCCGGAGGTCGGGACGGCCGGCCAGCAGCCTGATCGCCTCCAGGAAGTTCGTCACCACGGTCAACGGGAGCAGCTCGTCCAGGTGGCGGGCCACGGCCAGCGCGGTCGTGGAGTCGTCGAGCATCACGGAGCTGCCCGGCTCGATCAGCCCCGCCACCACCCGCGCGATGGCGTCCTTCTCGGCCGTGTGCGCCTTGAGCCGGTAGGCGATGTTGCTCTCCCACACGTTGCTGGCCTGGGCCGTCGCCCCGCCCCTGACCTTGCGCACCATGCCCTGGCGGGCCAGCTCGTCGAGGTCGCGGTGGACGGTCATCAGGCTGACTCCGAAGTTTTCCGCGAGTTCGGTGACGGAGACGGAGCCCCTGCGCACGATGTGCTCGGCCATGCCCTGCCATCGCACCGACCTGCTGGAGGTGTGCTGACGCGTGTTCACCTGGGTCCTCTCCGGTGTCGGACGGCAGCGAATCCTACCCTTGACACCCCGCTCGGGCGACTCGTACCCTCCAGCCACCGCCGCTTTTAACATGATTGTTTGTGAAGTTAACAACGGTGGTACACGATTAAAACGTTCGCATCCAGCGACTCTCGGGGATTCACCGCACGTCGTACGACCGAGGAGACAGCGACATGACCGACCTGCTGCACCAGGCCCGGCTCAGCCGGGGACAGTTCCTGCGCGTGATGGGCGGTCTGGCCGCGGCCACGCTGGCCACGGCCTGCTCCACCAGGCCCGAGACCACCGCCACCACGGGCGGGACGGCGACCACCGAGCTCAAGTTCATCGGCGTCGCCGACCAGAAGGCGCCCATGGACGAGCTGGCCGCCGCTTATCAGAAGGCCAAGCCCGCCGTCCGGCTCACGCCCTCCTACGCCCCCACCGACCAGGTGCAGACCTCGCTGCGCACCCAGCTCGGCGCCGGCAACGCCCCCGACCTGCACGTGGTCTACCCCGGCAACGGCAGCGCGATGTCGATGACCCAGATCGCCCAGGCGGGGCTGCTGGCCGACCTGTCCGCGCAGACCTGGACCCAGACCATCCCCACCGGGTTCAAGCCCGCCTTCCAGCTCGACGGCAAGACCTACCTGTACTCGGCCGGCTCCTCCGTGATCGGCGCCGTCTACAACAAGAAGGTCTTCGAACGGGCCGGCATCGACGCGCCGCCCACGACCTGGACCGAGTTCCTGGCCGTCTGCGACAAGCTGAAGAAGGCCGGCGTCGTGCCGATCGCGCTCGGCGCGCAGACGCCGTGGGTCACCCAGCTCATCACGTACGCGCTGGTGCCCTCCACCGTCTACGCCAAGGACCCGTCGTTCGACGACAAACAGCTCGCCGGCCAGGCCACCTTCGCCGGCTCCGGCTGGCGCCAGGCCATGGAGATGTACCTGGAGCTGCAGAAACGCGGCTACTTCAACGACAAGCCGAACGGCACCACGTTCGAGCAGCAGACCTCCATGGTCGCCACCGGCAAGGCGGGCATGGCCGTGCAGGTCTCGGCCGTCATGCCCGACTTCCGCAAGGCCGCCGCCTCGCCCGACGACCTGTCGATGTTCCCCGTCCCCGGCGCCGACGACGCGAACGCCGTGTGGATCCCCGCCGGCGTCGTCGTCGGCGTGGGCGCCGCCGCCAAGGGCAAGAACGCCGAGGAGGCCAAGGCGTTCATCGACTTCCTCGGCAAGCAGGAGAACATCAACGCCTGGGCCAAGGCCATCGCCGCCATCCCGCTCACCCAGGACGCCTCCTCCGTGATCGATCCCGCCGTGCAGTCGTTCCTGCCGTTCACCAAGGACCGCGCGGTGCCGTTCATGGACCAGCGCTGGCCCAACGCCGAGGTCCAGCCCGTGCACTTCGCCGTCGTCCAGGAGCTGCTCGGCGGCGACAGCACGATCGACGAGGCGCTGAAGAAGATGGACGAGGCCTACCGCAAGTGACCTCACTGACCGCCTTCCGCGGCAGGCCCGCCCGCGCCGCCCGGCGGGGCGGGGGCGCCGCCACCCCGCCCTGGCTGTTCGCCGCCCCCGCCCTCGTCGTGTACGCGATCGTGGTGCTCTACCCGGCCGTCAGCGGCGTCGTGTACGCGTTCACGGACTGGAGCGGCATCGGCGAGGACCGCTCGTTCGTCGGCCTGGCCAACTTCGCCACCCTGTTCGGCGACGAGCAGGCCATGGGCTCGATCGGCAACACGCTGCTGCTCACCCTGGCCATCGTGGTCGTGCAGAACGGCATCGGCCTGCTGCTCGCGCTCGGCGTCAACGTCAAGCTCAGAAGCCGCGCCCTGCTCCGCGTGATCTTCTTCGCGCCCGTCGTGGTCAGCCCCGTCATGGTGGCCTTCCTGTGGAAGTACATCTACAACCCCGACCCGTCCGCCGGCCTGAACGGCCTGCTCGGCCTGCACGTGGACTGGCTCGGCGACCCGTCGGTCGCCCTGTGGTCCATCGCCGGCATGGTCGTGTGGCAGAACGCCGGCTACTCCATGGTCATCTTTCTGGCCGGGCTGGAGGGCGTGCCGCGCGAGCTGCACGAGGCCGCCATGATCGACGGGGCGGGCACCTGGCAGCGCTTCCGCTACGTCACCTGGCCGCTGCTCGCCCCCGCGCTCACGATCAACCTGATGCTCTCCACGATCGGCGGGCTCAAGCTCTTCGACCAGGTCTTCGCCGCCACCAACGGCGGCCCCGGCTACGCCACCGAGACCCTCTCGACCGTCCTGTACAAGCAGGCGTTCGTGTTCGGCAAGTACGGCTACAGCACCGCCATCGCGCTCGTCCTGGCGCTGTTCGTGGCCGCCGTGTCGCTCGTGCAGATCTACTACACCCGCCGCCGGGAGGTGACCGCGTGAGAAGGACCTTCCCGCTGGAGCTGGTCATGATCGCCGTGGCGGTGGCGTTCCTGTTCCCCGTCTACACGCTGGTCTCGCTGGCGCTGAAGGACCCCGGGCAGATCGCGAGCTCGCCGATGGCGCTGCCCAGCCCGCCCACGCTGGACAACTTCACCGCCGCCTGGACGGCCGCCGCGCTCGGCCCCTCGCTGGTCAACAGCACCGTGATCACCGTGGTCAGCCTGGTGGCGCTCATCGCGCTCGGCTCGTTCGCGTCGTACTTCCTGGCCCGGGTGCGGAGCCGGCTCGGCTACGGCCTCTACATCCTCTTCCTGCTCGGGATCGTGCTGCCGTTCCAGCTCGGCATGATCCCGCTCTACCGGCTCGTCACCGACCTCGGCCTGATCGGCACGCACGCCGGCATGATCCTCTTCTACACCGGCATCCAGCTCCCGTTCACCGTCTTCCTCTACACCGGCTTCATCCGCGCGCTGCCCGGCGACTACGCCAGCGCCGCCCAGATCGACGGGGCCTCGCACCTGGTGGCCTTCACCCGCGTGGTCTTCCCGCTGCTGCGGCCGATCACCGGCACCGTGCTCATCCTCAACGCCGTCTTCATCTGGAACGACTTCTTCACCCCGCTGGTCTACCTCGGCGGCTCCGGCTTCGAGACCGTCCCGGTCAGCGTCTTCGCCTACGTCGGCCAGTACGTCTCCCAGCACGGCCTGGTCTTCGCCGGGCTCGTGCTCGGCGCGCTGCCCATCGTCGTCGTCTTCCTGGCGCTGCAGCGCTACGTCATCAAGGGCTTCTCCAGCGGGCTCAAGGGATGAACGTCTTCGACGCCTTCCGCGAGCCGCCCCGCGCCTTCTCACCGGCGGCCATCTGGTGGTGGAGCGGCGAGCCGCTGCGCCGCGACCGGCTGCGCTGGCAACTGGAACGCCTGGTCGCCGGGGGCGTGCACAACCTCGTCATCCTCAATCTCGCCCCCTCGGGGCCGATGTTCGGCTCGCGCGCCGACGACCCGCCGTTCCTGTCCGAGGAGTGGTGGGAGCTGCTGGACGGGGTCTGCCAGGACGCCCACGACCTGGGCGCCTTCCTGTGGTTCTACGACCAGCTCGGCTTCTCCGGCGCCGACCTCCAGGCCCGGCTGGTCCAGGAACGCCCCGACTTCGCCGGTCAGTGGCTGGGCTCCGGCGGGACGGTCACCACGCGGGGCTTCGACTACCTGTCGCGCGAGGCGTGCGCGGTGCTGCTGGACCGGGTGCACGGCGAGTTCGAACGGCGCGTCGGGCACTGGTTCGGCCGGGTGATCGCCGGGTCGTTCCAGGACGAACTGCCGACCCTGCCCACCTGGTCCGCCCGCTTCGCCGCCGAGCATCTCGCCCGGCGCGGGCGGCCGTTCGACGCTCTTGCGCCTTCGCCGGACTGGCGGGCGTACCAGACGACCAGGGCCGAGCTGGCCGAGGAGGCGTTCTTCCGGCCACTGGCCGAGTGGCACGAGCGTCACGGGCTCGTGCACGGCTGCGACCAGCAGGACCCCGCCCGCGCGGGGCATCCGGTCGACGGGGTGCGGCTGTACGCCGACTACGCGCGCACCCACCGCTGGTTCGGCGCCCCCGGCTCCGACCACCACGGCGACGCCCGCCTGCACTCCTCCCTGGCCCATCTGTACGGGAGGCCCCGCACCTGGATCGAGGCGTTCCACTCCAGCGGGTGGGGCGGGACCCTGGAGGAGACGTTCGACTGGCTGCTGCCGTGGCTGCGGGCGGGGGCGACGCTGTACAACCCGCACGCCGTCTACTACACGACGCGGCGCGGCTGGTGGGAGTGGGCGCCACCGGCCACGGACTGGCGGCAGCCGTACTGGCGCCACCACCGGGTCTTCGCCGAGGCGGTCACCCGGCTGTGTGCGGCGCTGTCGCTGGGGCGCCACGCGTGCGACGTCGCCGTCCTGCTCCCCACAGCCACCGCCCAATCCGGCACCGACGCGGGGGCGGCCGGTTCCGGGGCGGGCGGGCCCGAGCCGGGCGGGCCTCGGGCCGCGAGCGCGACGGCCGACGCGGCCAGGGCGGCCCACGCAGCGCACACGGGCGACGCGGCCAGGGCGCAGGAGGTGTATCGCGAGCTGGTGGGCGACATGGCCTGGTTCGCCACCAAGCCGGGCGTGCTGGACCGGCTCGGGCTCGACGCCGACGTCATCGACGAGGACTCGGTGCGGCGCGCGGTCGTCAAGGACGGGCGGCTCACCGTCTCCACGGAGGCGTACCGCGCCGTCATCCTGCCCGCCGTCACGGTGCTGGACGAGGACCTGGCCGCCCGGCTCGCGGAGTTCGCCGCGGGCGGCGGCATCCTCGTCGCGGTCGCCGCGCCATCCGGCTACTCCCCGGAGGGGACGGCCTTCTCGCGCCTCTCCGCGGAGGGGACGGTCACCTCCCACGCGTCTCCGGAGGGGACGGGCACCTCCCTCCTCTCCCCAGGGGGAACGGCCGCCTCCCGCCTTCCCCCAGAGAGGACTGATCCCTCCAGCCTCGCCGCCCAGCTCGGGGCCCGCTTCGTGCGGTCCGCCGACCGGCTGGGGGAGGCGCTGACGGACCTGGAACGGCGGGTCGAGGCGCCCGTGCCCGCGCTGGTACGCGAGGACGGCGAGACGACCCTCGTCTTCCTGCCCGCCGCCTTCCCCATGGCCAGCCGCATCGGCGTGGGACGCCCCGAGGAACGCGGGGTCGACCTGGGCTGGCTGGACGCCGTCATCGACTTCGACCCCGCCCGGTACGCCCGCGAGATGCCGGTCACCGTCCACGGCGTCCAGGGCGCCCCGCTGCTGCTGCGGCCCTTCGCCGGCGGCGAGCCGGTGGCGCTGCCGTACACGAGGGACGGCGACACCGTACGGGTGGCCGTCCCGTTCGACGACGGCCCCGCGGCGCTGCTGGTGTTCGACGGGACGAGGCCGGAGCCCGCGCCGCGACCCGCGTACACCGTCGTGACGGAACTCGGCGATGCCGAGTGGGACGTCGAACTGGTGCCCACGCTCGACGACACCTGGTCCGACTTCGGCGGTGGCGCGGGCGTCGAGACCTGGACACTCCGCACCCCGGACGGGGAGCCGGTGGACGTCACCTTCGGCCCGCGCGGGGAGCAGCGCGTCGGCGGCGGGCCATGGACACCGTCGATCTGGTCGTCCTCACGCGGCCTGCACAAGGACCCTGTGCACCGGGAGACGCTGGGACCGAAGGGACGGGTGCCGGTCGAGTTCCTGACGTTCGGCCACACGACCGCAGGCGCCGAAGCCGCCTTCCGCACCCTCGTCACCGTCCCCG
>NZ_BAAAMU010000125.1:0-30505 GCF_039529435.1 Nonomuraea maheshkhaliensis | reverse complement strand
CCCCGGGGGGCGGGGGGGGGGGGGGGGGGGGGGGGGGGGGGGGGGGGGGCGGGGTGGGGGGGCGGCGATCGCGGCCGTGGCCGGATGGGGGTTCCACCGGGTCTTCCCGTCGGACGGGCTGCTCCTGGCGGTCGTCCCCGCCGCCGTGGCCCCCGCCGTCGCCGCCGCCCTCGTCCACCGCCGCCCCCTCTTGCTGGCCCTGGCCCTCGACGTGCTGCTCTGGCTGGCCGGCACCGTCCCCCTCTACCGGGCACTCACCCCCACGGTCCTGGCCGACGTGGCCGGCGCCTGGCACACGCTGCTCACCACCCTCCTGCCCGCCCAGCCGGAACCCCGGCTGCTGGTCCTCGTGCACACCCTGGTCTGGGCCGCCGCCACCATCGGCGCGGAGATCCTGACCCGCACCAGGACCAGGATCGCCGCCGCCCTGCCCGCCCTCGCCGTCTACGGCGTGGCGCTGCTGCTCGGCGTGGACGGCGAGGGCTCCAACCTCCCGGTCGCCGCCGGGCTCTTCATCCTGATCGCCGCCCTCGCCCTCCTGCGCGACGGCCGCTCGCCCGTCTGGCTGCTCACCGGCCTTCCCGCGGCGGCCGCCCTGGCCGCGCTGGCGCTGGTCGCGGGGCCGCTGCTGCCGATGGCCGCGCAGCCGTACAACCCCAGGAACGACGTCGAACTGCCGCCGCCGGCCCGCGTGGACAGCGTCAGCCCGCTCGACCGTGTCTCGGCGTGGCTGCAGATCCCCGACCGCGACCTGTTCACCGTCAGGACCGACAAGCCGCAGAACTGGCGGCTGGCCGTGCTCGACCGGTACGACGGCGTCCGCTGGACCTCGGGCGCCCGCTTCCAGCCCACCGGCGGCCGCGTCCCCGAGGGCGAGTGGACGGGCGCGGCGGAGGTCGTCCACCAGCAGGTGACCTTCGGCGGACTGCCCGGCACCTGGCTGCCCGCCGCCGAACGCCCCGAGAAGGTCACCGGCGTACGCGGCCTGGCGGTGGACCCGGGCAGCGGCGCCCTGCTCGTCGCCGAGGGGAAGACGGGCAAGGGATTCGGCTACCAGGTGACCTCCCGCGTGCCCAAGCCGTCCAAGGACGACCTGCTCGCCGCCACCCCCGTACGCGATCCCGCCCTGACCGCCTTCCCCGACGGCCCTCAGGAACGGCTGTTCCGCCGGCTCGCCCAGCAGGCCGTCAAGGGCGCCGACGCGCCGATCAGGCAGGCGTACCGCCTGCAGAGCTACCTGCGCAGGAACGCCAGCTACGACGTCACCGCGCCTCCCGGGCACTCGCTCAAGGGGCTGGAGTTCTTCCTGCAGACCACTCATCGGGGGACGTCGGAGCAGTTCGCGGCCACGTTCGCGCTCATGGCCAGGACTCTGGGGCTGCCGTCGCGGGTGGTCGTGGGGTTCCGGCCCGGGCAGGCGTCCGGCGGGGAGTATCACGTTAAGTCCGGACATGTCATGGCGTGGGCGGAGATCGAGTTCGAGGGGCTGGGCTGGCGGCCGTTCTATCCGACGCCGGGGCGCAGCGGGGCCAAGGACGACCACGAGGTCGTCTCGTCGGCGATCGAGGAGAGCGAGGAGTTGGAGGGGGAGTTCGCCAAGGGCGGCAGCGACCGGTCGCGGCAGTCCAGGCCGCAGCCCACGGGGAACGGCGAACAGGCCGATTCCGGCCCGCCGGTCTGGGTGATCACGGCGGTGGCCGCGGGCGGGTTGCTGGCGGCGTACACGGCGGTGATCGTCGTGGTGCCGTGGCGGCGCAGACGTGGCCGCCGCCTGGCGCAGGGGCCGGAACGGCGGGTGCTCGGGGCGTGGCGGCAGACGTGCGACGACCTGGGGTTGCGGGACGAGCCCGCGCTGACGGCGGAGGACGTGCTGTCCCGCCAGCCCGCCGACATCTCACCCCATCTGCGGCCGTTGGCCGAAATTTCGAACTTCGTCCGGTACGCCCCCGAAACCGGCACCGACGTGGCGGCCACCGAAGCCTGGCGGCACAGCGACGCCATCCGCCGCATCGTCCGCGCCCGCACCCCCTTCACCACCCGCCTGCGCGACCGCCTCCTCCTCCGGTAGCCCATGAGAAGCGTCGAGGCCCAGTTGCTGCACCGCCCTCCCGGACTGACGGCGGGCGAGATCGTCCGCCATCTGACGGCCGTCCAGGCTCAGGACATGCCCTCCGCCCTGCTCGCCTTCCGCGCCCGCTCCGCCAGCCTCACCAGGGCCGACGTCGAGGCCGCCGTACAGACCCGCGAGATCGTCAGGACGTGGGGCCCGCGCGGCACCCTCCACCTCGTGCACGCCGACGACCTCCCCTGGATCAACGCCCTCACCAGCAGCGCCACGAACGCCACGCGCCGCCTGGCGGAGGAGGGCGTCACCGGCGACTACCTGCTCGCCCTCATCGACCGCGCCCTCGCGGGCCAGGGCCCGCTCACCAAGGCCGACCTGGAGGAACGTCTCGCAGGCCGGGCTCGTGGCCAGGGCGTCGTGCACCTGGTGGCCCTGGCCGCCCACCACGGCCTGGCCGTACTGGGCCCGATGCGCGCGGGCAAGCCCACGTACGTCCACGCCGCCGACTGGCTCGGCGCCCCCGTCACGCCCGAGCCCGACCGCGAACGCGCGCTGAAGGAACTGGCCGTCCGCTACCGCCGCGCCCACCACCCCGCCGCCCCCGAGGACCTCGCCGCCTGGTCCGGCCTCCCGCTAGGCCAGACCCGCGCGGCCTGGGCCATGAGCGCGGCCTCCACGCCTGTCCCACGTACGGAACCTTTCGTCCGGCTCGCCCCCGCCTTCGACGAATACCTGATGGGCTGGCGCGAAAGGACGCCGAACCTGACCGCCGAGCACGCGCGGAAGGTCTTCCCCGGAGGCGGCGTCCTGCGGCCCGTCGTCCTGGTGAACGGCCTGATCGAGGGCGTGTGGACGCGGAAGGGCACGCGCGCGAGCGTGGAACCGTTCGGCGAACTCCCCGCGGGAACGCTCGACGCGGAGATCGCCGACGTCCACCGCTTCCTCAGCGCGGAGACGGGGGCGTGAAGCCAAATCGGCGTATCGGGTGATTAGTCATGAGCACCGATACACCGGAAGGTTGCACATGACAGGGGAGAGCATCGCGGCCATGATGCCCTGGGCGGCCCGCGCGCCGGGCACACTGGCGGACGAGGCCAGGTTCGAGGCGGCGTTCGAGGCGCACTTCAGCGAGATCCACGCCTACGTCGCCCAGCGGGTCGGCCCCGGCCACGCCGAGGACATCGTGGCCGAGACCTTCCTCACCGCGTTCAGGAAGCGCGCCCAGTACGACCCGTCCCGCGCGGGGGTGCGGGCCTGGCTGTACGGCATCGCCACGAACCTCGTCGGCAAGCACCGCCGCCTGGAGGCCCGCACCCTGCGCGCGCTCGCCCGCTGCGCCCCCGACATCGACTCGCCGGGGCATGAGGAGACGGTCGCGGTACGGGTCAGCGCCCAGAGCCTGCGGCCGGAACTGGCCGCCGCCCTGGCCGGGCTGGACCGGCGCGACCGCGACGTCCTGCTGCTGGTCGCGTTGGCCGGGCTCAGCCACGACGAGATCGCCACGGCGCTCGGCATCCCGTACGGCACCGTCTGCTCCCGGCTGAACCGGGCCAGAAGGAAACTGCGGGCCCTGCTCGGGGAGGTGGCCGTCCATGGATGAGCTGATCCGCGAACTGTACGGGACTCCCCGCGAGGACCCGCGGGCCCGGCACCGGGTCTGGCGCAAGGTGGCGGCCAGGCGCCGGCGCGGGCGGCTGACCTGGCTGGCGATCCCCGCCACCGCGGCACTGACGGCGATCCTGCTGACCGTGCTCCCCGCCGGCGACCCGCCGCCGGTCCCCGGCCGCTCGATCCTGCTGACGGCCCCCGCCTCCGCCGCCTCCGCCGCGTCCGGTGGCTCCGGCGGCTCCGGCCGCGCGTACTGGCACGTCAGGAAGCAGCGTGACGGCGGCCCTGAGACCGCGCTCTGGGTGAACGCGCGGGGCCGGGCGTGGACCTTTGAACGTGGCCGGGTCAGCCGGGTCACCGGCCGGCCGCCGTTCAGCATGGGCGGGCGCGGGATGACGTACGAACAGATCCAGGCCCTGCCCGCGGAGGCGGGCGCTCTGCGCGACCACGTGGCCGCGATGTTGCCCGGCGGCTCACGCGCGCTGCTCGCCGACGCGCTCAGCGGCCTGCTCTGGACCAAGCCGTCGGCCCCCGGGGTGCGCGCCGCCGCGTACCGAGCCCTGGCCGACCTGCCCGAGGTCCACTACCTGGGGGCCGCCACGGACCCGAGGGGGCGCGGCGGGCAGGCGTTCGCCTACGCCCTGCCCTCCGGGGTCAGGCGCACGCTGATCATCGACCCGGCCTCCTCGCAGGTGCTGTCCAGCGCCGACAGCGGCCAGGGCGGCCGCTCGGAACTCATCCTGACCGCCGGCTGGACCGACCAAGGCCCGCCGAACCTGCCCTGACCTCACTTCCACCCGCCGCAGCAGCCCTCTACGTGGACCTCGCACGGGTGACCCCCGGCTGGGGGCGGATGGACCGGCACGGGCGACCCCGGAAGGGGCGGATGGACCGGTTCGGGCGACCCCGGTAGAGGGCGGGTGACCCTGGCAGGGGCAGGCCCTGCGCAGGGGTTGGCATGTGCGCATATCCCGAAATTTCACTAGTTGGAGCATGACGACGTGTTCTGGCGTGCCCGCACGACCTCAGGCAAGGCCATCTGCCTGAGCGACCAGTTCCCCGGGATCAAGGTGGAGGAGGTGATGCGCGGCCAGGTGGCCTTCGTCGGCCTGCCACCGGTGGACCTCGGCACCGGCGAGATCGACTGGACCGCGAACCCGCACGGCAACCGTTCCTGGGCACTCAACCTGCACGCCCTGCGCTGGATGGGCCGGCTGGTCGGCGCGTACGAGCAGAGCGGCGAGCGAGTCTGCCTCGAGCGCGCTGCCGACATCACCGCCCAGTGGCTGCGCGCCAACCCCCGGGACGGCGCCGGCGTCAGCCCGTGGGCGTGGGCCGAACACGCCGTCGCGCTACGCGCCCCCGCCCTGGTCTGCCTCAGCGAACACGTACACACGCGTCCCCTGTGGGACTCCCTGGCCGAGCACGGGCAGGTCCTGGCCAACCCGGCCCTCTACCGCGAAGGCCACAACCACGGCCTGGACCAGGACATCGCCCTGTTAGTTGTGGCCTGCCGCCTGGGCCGGGCCCGCTGGCGGGACCTCGCCGTACGCCGGATGACCGCCTCCGCCGAACTCGCCATCGACGCCCAGGGCGTCCTGCACGAACAGGCCCCCCGCTACGGCCTCTACGTCCACCGCCGCCTCGGCGTCGCCCTGCGCGCCATCCGCGAGAGCGGCACCGAGCCCCCTGAACGCCTGCTGGCCAGACGGCGCGCCCTGGAGACCTACGTGGCGCACGCCACCCAGCCCGACGGCCGCCTCGTCCCCATCGGCGACAGCCCCGCCGACACCCGCGCGGACGGCTTCCCCCACTCGGGGCCGACGGTGCGGGTGTTCGACGGCGGCTACGTCTTCGGCAGAACCGCCTGGAACGACCCGGACTCCGCGTACTACTCGATCAGATTCGGCCCAGGCCGCCGCCTGCACGGCCACGAGGACCACCTGGGCATCACCTACTCAGCCCGGGGCCGCCGCATCCTGGTGGAGACCGGCTTCCACTCCTACGAACGCACCGGCTACGTCACCTGGACCCGCTCACCCGAGGCCCACAACGTCCCCATCCCGACCGCCGGCACCTTCCACCCCGGCACCCCCACCCACCTGCTCTCCTCCGCCATCACCCCGTCCCGCCAGTCCTTCGACCTCGCCGACGAGGCGTACGGGGTCCGCAGAACCCGCCGCGTCCTGATCAACCACGGCCCCGATTGGATGGCGATACACGACACGGTCGCCTCAGGCACCCTACGCAGCACCTTCCACCTCGACCCCTCCCTCAAGCTCCTGTCCCGAGGCGAGGGGGCGGTGGTGCTGGGCGACGACGGGGGCTTCCACGTCACACTCCTGCATTTCCCCGGAGAGGGAGAAGCGATAAGGCCCGGGCTGGTCTCCACGGGCTACCTACGAACGGCCGAGAACGTCACCGTTTTGTCGCCGGAGGCACAGAGCGTACTGACGGTGATCGTGCCGCACAACGGCTAAGTCAGCAGGAGGGGTTTGAGTTGGCGAAAGAACTCGGTCGCATCTGCGAGGGAGTCGCGGCCCGGAGCGCCTTCGACAAGATTGATCGTAAGGAGACGCTTGTAGTCGGGGGTCCATCCGTAGACGAAGGCGATGACCTGGTCCTGCGCGTTCTTTCGCCGCGCTGCGAACCCAGGGCCCAGAGCTCCGGGCAGATCATTGCCTTGTGTGGTCGTCTTCGTTTTCTCCAAGCCTTCAGGGCTGATAGGCGAGGGGTCAAAGACTTCGATCAACAATCCTTCCTCGTCTTTGATGCCCGACCCTTTGCTCACCGTGCACGACTCGAAGTGCCGGCCCATGTCCGTCTTCGTGCCGAAAGCTTTGTAATCGGTGAGACCTGTGGCGATTCTGATGGCCTGCGCAGAGATCAGGCCACATTCTCGTGGGCTGGAGGTTACATTCCCCAGAGGACGAGTGTCAGGCGGTGAGGCTGCGGGCGTCGAGCATCCCGCCACCAGTACAAGTATGGCTTGAGTACAGGCCGGTGCCAGGATGACTCTCATGAACCGTGTCCGGAGTAATACTTCTTGGCGCTGCTGAAGCCGATGTCGATTGCTTCGTCCGGTCGGCCGAAAACGCGGCCGGTGGCATTGAGCTCCAGCCATTCATGGTAGGCGTTACTTTGGTCATCGTTCATTTCGTGGCGAGAACGGATTCTTCCGTCGGAGATAAAGTGACCCGGCCTGCCGGGAGAGAAGTCCTTATGGTAGTAGGGGTGTGTTCTGCCGGGGGCGGATGCGTTCCCGAAAAGACCATGACGCATCATCGCTGCCACGGTGAGATCGGTGAACATGCTCTGGGTCACTCTCAGGGCGTCGTCAGCGCTCGCGCGGCTGCGCTCCTCCCCGTTCGTTCTGAGGTTTCGAAAGATTGTCGACTTGGCGGACAGGGCCATGAAGCCGACAAAGGCGCCCTGGGGCGTCGGCGCCAGTCCGACGGCGGTATCGGCCAATTCCTTGAAGGCGGTGAAACGTGCGTCGTTCTCCTTCGCCTCTTCGATGTCGGCAATGTTGGCCGCATCGGCGATCACCCACGTGGCTCTGCTGAGGCTCCGTGCGGCTCGGGAGAATTCGGCGCCTCCCCCACGTGTCATGCGGTCTTCGAGTATATCCTGCCGTATGACGTTCAGTTCGTCCTCTGTTGCTTCGGGGTGCCTCCGCCGCCACGCCGCGAGGTCGGCTTCAACTTCTTTTGCTATTTTGCCGGCGACCTCGTCCAAGATCTCAACGGAATACAGCCCGTGCGCCGCGGCCACCGCCTCGAACACATCATCCTCTTCAAAAGCCCATGTCATCGCATTCTTGACCTCCTTCGCGTTGAACCTGGCGCCGTAGGGCTCCAAGCCGCGCAGATTCTTATCCGGATCTTGATATGCCACCACTCCGGGAACCTCTGCGCTGAACGCCCCTGTCGTACGGTGAACATCCGCGGGATACTGGGCGAGAACTCTGCCGAGATGGGTGCGGTTGAGCGGGAGGTTCGCCTGAACGTTTGGATCGCTCCAGAAATGCACGGCCCAAGAGGCGATCAGCGCCGATTTGTATCCCCGAGAATCGCCCGGAGGCAAGTCGTGATCACGAAATTCCGTGGCGGCGACCTCGATAGCCCATCCCAGTTCCCCGTCCGTCCCACCGTCCCACGGGTGCCGCCGCATCAAGTACGCCAGCGGTCGCCGCTTCGGATCGGTGAAGAAGTCCTGAGCGACGGCGGGGTGGTGGGCAAGGGCAGTGAGGGCGGTGCCCATCGCGCTGAGGTCGCCGGGTGACACGTCCCTGGGGCCGGGCCTCGACCAGGGGTCACGGGGGAGGCTCAGGTCGGGGGGATGAGCCACGTCATGGTCGTAGAGGTCGCGAACCAAGGTGAGCAGATATGTGTGGTCGAAGTCCCCGTCCTGGAGCAGCTTCTTGACCGCGAACGCATCCTGCGGGTTTTCGATGTTCTCGGCCAGCCGGGCGGCGTGGTCGTCGGCCAGCCTCATGCGGCCCACGCCGCGGGACGCCGTGCCCAGGATGGTGCTGAGTATGGTGGCGAGCCGGTCCTGGAGCGCGACGTCGTACTGGGCAGGGCGGCTCGACGGCGACAGGTCGGAGCCGTACGAGCTGACGATCAGGGCCTTGAGCTCGCGTGGAGGAATCTCCGTGATGAAGGCCAGGGCGAAGTAGGGGTCGTTCTTGTGGCGTTCGAGCAAGGCCACCGTCTCGGCGTCCAGCGAGTGGGCGCCGATCCGTTCGCGGAGCCTCGTGGCCAGGAGTTCGGCGGAGGCCGCGCCCTCGGCCGGAGACGCCGACAGCCAGGCCGAGTCGTTGGCCCAGAGAGCGCCGCCCGTGTCCGGCTTCTGGTCGGGGGTGGCGAGGATCAGGTCGAGACGACCCTGCAGCGTGGGAATCTGGTCGTGCAACTGGCGGGCTATGACCTGAATGGGACTCGGGCCCCACAACTGGAGGCCCAGAGAAGTCAAAGTGCGTTCCAGTTGGTAGCCGAGCTCTGGGAGCGTGCTGCTGACCCGCGTCATGCCGTTGATCAGTTGGGTCATCAGAGCGGGGTCGATGCCGATCATCCTGGCGGTGTCCCGGGGCCGGTGGGATGGAGGGTGGCCAGCAGGGACAGGGCTCGGGCGAACTGGTCCCTGACGGCCCGATCCCAGGTCCGCAGGTCGGTGGCCAGGCGGTCACCCGCCGGTCCTTTGAGCGCCCCGGCGTCGACGAGACGGGCCAGGGCGATCACGTCGCCCGCATGGTGGTCGCGCAACTGTTCAATGTGCCGCCTGGCTGAGTCGATCTGTTCCTGCGTCGCCATTTCCCTGTGGTCTCGCCGATCTCCTGGAGGTGGGGGAGCTGCGCCGATGGGCATCGTAAACGCAGGTAGGGGCGGTGCGCAGGAACTCGGCGGAACGGCTATGGGGAACGGGCGTCAGAGCCAGTTGCGGCGTTTGAAGACCCGGTGGAGGATCAGGCAGACGGCGCCCATGAGGACGATGGCGAACGGGTAGCCGAGCACCCAATGCGTCTCCGGCATGAAGTCGAAGTTCATCCCGTAAATGGTGCCGACAAGGGTGGGGGCGAAGAGGATGGCGGCCCAGGCGGAGATGCGCTTGACCTCCTCCCCCTGCTGGATGCTGGCCTCCGTCATGCGGGCCATCTCCGCGTTCTGGGCCTGCGTCACCAGGGTGGAGTTGACGATCAGGATGTTCTGCAGCATCTGCCGGAACGACGAGATGCGCTCGGTCACCGTGATCGCGTGGTCGGTGACGTCGCGCAGGTAGCTCTGCAGTTCTTCGGTCACCCCGTATTTGCGCGCCCCCGCCATGAAGCCGTTGATCATGCCGATCAGCGGCGCCGTGGCCCGCTGGAACTCGATGACCTCGCCGGACAGCTCGTACACGCGCCGCGACACTGACGGGTCACCGCTGAAGACCTCGACCTCGATCTCCTCGATGTCCTTCTGCAGCCCGGCCACCACTGGCGCGTAGCCGTCGACGACGGCGTCGAGGAGGGCGTACAGGACGGCCTGCGGGCCTTGGCGGAGCAGGTCGGGGTCGGATTCCATGCGCTTGCGCACGGCCACCAGGTCGGGGGCCTCCGCGTGGCGTACGGTGATGACGAAGTTGGGGCCGATGAAGATGTGCAGCTCGCCGAACGCGACCTCCTCGGCCTCGTCCAGGTAGCGGGCGGCGCGCAGCACGACGAAGAGGGTGTCGCCGTAGCGGTCGGCCTTGGGCCGCTGGGAGCCGACGATGGCGTCTTCGAGCGCCAGCTCGTGCAGCTCGAACTCCTCGCCGAGCTTGACCAGCTCCCACTCCTTCGGCCGGTAGAGCCCGATCCAGGCCATGGAGTCGGGCATCTGCTTGAGGCGTTCGAAGGCGTCGGCGAGCGAGCCGGGGTTGTCGACCCGCTCGCCGTTCTGGTAGATCGCGTTGTCGATGACGGTGGGACGGTAGGGAGGCTCGTCGGTGGCTCGCGGGTCCATCGAGTGTTCCGGCGCTTGCTCGCGTGTGTCCGCGCCGCGCCTGAACCCCTTCACCCTGGCCATGAAACCTCCACTGTCGTGACTATGACGGACGGAACTCGTCGAGCTGCTGGGTGGCGCGGTCTCTGATGGTCTTGCGCCACATCGGCGTCCAGCCGAACAGCAGCCCGTGGGGCCGGCCCAGCGCCATCTTCGACCACCGCTTGAAGTCGAACTCGTCGTGGTGGCGCACGATCAGGCCGTCCTCGAACCTGAACAGCGCGTCGATCTCGTTGACGACCTCACGCCCGGTGCTGGAGAAGGTGTAGCGGGCGGTCCAGTGAGCGGTGCCGCTGCGGCCGTCGGCGGTGACGTCCCGGTATTCCGACTTCAGCCCGTTACGCACGCCGAGCTGCAGCCGCCACATCCTCATCACCCGGTCCCGCCCTTCGACCTCCTGGAAGATGGGATCGCCGAAGCTGACCTCGGGGTGGTAGCAGCGCTCCATGGCCGCGTAGTCCGCGCGCCCCAGAGCGTCGTAGAAAGCGCTGATGAGCGCCACGTGCCGATCGTTCACCCCTCTATCGAATCACGGCCGCACCGTTGTCCCAGCACACAGCTCGCAACCAGGCATCCCCGAGATCGAGGCGGGCCAGGGCGTCGAGCTGATGGACATAGGGGTACGGAATGGTCGGGAAGTCGCTGCCGAGCACCACCTTCCCCGCCAGACCCAGATCAAGCAGCGCGGGCCGCAGCCGATCGGGGAACGCCATGCCCCGCTCGCTGAACTCGGTGAACGCCATCGTCGTGTCCAGCGCCACCCGCTCGTAGCGCGCGGCCAGCTCGAAGAACGGGTCGTACTCGGGCATCCCGAGGTGCGCGATCACCACGCGCAGCGCCGGATGCCGGCGCAGCACCTCGCCGATCGGCTCCGCCCCGACGTAGCCTCCGGGCACGGGTACGGAGCTCGCGTGCACCACCACCGGCACCCCGGCCTCGGCCAGCAGCCCCCACGCCCCGTCCAGCTCCGGGGCACGCGGATCGAACGCGCCCACCTGCAGATGCACCTTGAAGATCTTGACCCCGTCCTCCAGCGACCGCCGCACGTACTCCTCGACCCCAGGCTCGGGGTAGAAGGTCGCCGACGGGAGACAGCCGGGTGTACGCCGGGCGAACTCCAGGGTCCAGACGTTCAGGTCGGAGGCCATGCCGGGTTTGTGGGCGTACGCGAGGGCGGGGAACGTGCGCACGCCCATCATCCGCAGCCGTTCGACCCGGCGCTCGACCGGCCAGCGGTAGGCGATGTCCCATCCGTTCCCCATGAGCGGCCCGCCGTGGGCGAAGTGGTGCCACACCCGGCGTTCCATGCGTTCGGGCAGGAAGTGGACGTGGAGGTCGATCAGGCCGGGGAGTCCGAGGCCGCCCCACCAGCCGGGCACCCGCGCGTCGGACTCGGGTTCGTCGAAGAGGGTTCCGTCCGGCGCGCCTTCTTCTGGTGCGGCGGCGGGCGTAGCCGAGGGCGTGGCTTCTGGTACGGCTTCTTCGGGCACGGTGCCGACCCTACCGACGGACTTCCGCGACCGGCAGCCGGGCCGGAGCCAGGTCGGAGCCAGGTCACCGAATCGTCCGCCGATCAAGTACGTGCCGGCCGGAAATCCCTGCCTTCACGGGCTCCGGGGAGCGGGCCGAGCGGTTAGGGTTTCTCCTCGATGGACAAGTTCTGGGCCCACCTGATCGCGGTTCAGCCCGACCCCGATCCCTGGGTGGTGGGCGTCTCGGCGCTGGCCGCCCTGCTGATCGTCGGCTTCCGCATGCCCTGGCAGGTCTCACGAGGTCTGATCACGATCGCCCACGAGGGCGGCCACGCCCTGATGGCCCTGCTCACCAGGCGCAAGCTCGAAGGCATCCGCCTGCACTCCGACACCTCGGGAGTGACCCTCACCAGGGGCAGGCCCACCGGTCCCGGCATGGTGCTGACCGCGCTCGCGGGTTACCTCGCGCCGCCGTTCCTCGGGCTCGGCGCCGCCTGGATGACCGAGCAGGGGCGCATCACGCTGCTGATCTGGGGTGTGCTGCTGCTCCTGGTCTGCATGCTGCTGCTGATCCGCAACCTGTACGGCGCGCTGATCCTCCTGGTGACCGGCGGCGCGGTGTTCGCGTTGATCATGTACGCGCCGGCCGACGTGCAGCAGGTCGTGGCCATGGTGGCGGCCTGGTTCCTGCTGTTCGGCGGGATCCGGCCGATCATCGAGCTGCAGCACAAGCGGCGCAGGCGGCAGGCCAGAGACTCCGACGCCGACCAGCTCGCCCGGCTGACGTTCCTGCCCGGCGGGTTCTACGTGTTCTTCTTCCTGCTGGTGTCGGTGCTGTCCGTGGCCTTCGGCGCATACCTCATGAACCCCCTGTGATCCCTGTATTTCGCACTAAACTCCACGGCAACAGGGGGAGATGACGTGCTGCCAGTCGAGGACGCCCCGGGGTACCGGGTACTCGATCAGGCGGGTCAGGGCGGATTCGCCGTCGTGTACCGCGCCTACCAGGAGCGCCTCGACCGCGTCGTGGCGCTCAAGGTGCTGTCCGTCGACCGGGTCGACCAGCGCACGATGCGCAGGTTCCAGCGCGAGCTGCAGCTCACCGGCCGCCTCACCGGGCATCCGAACGTGGTCACCGTCTTCGACACGGGCGTGACGAGCTCGGGCAAGCCGTACATCGCGATGGACTTCTTCGAGAACGGCTCCCTGCGCGACAAGGTCCGCAAGGAGGGGCCGCTGCCGGTGCCCGAGGTGCTGCGAGCGGGCGTCAAGCTCGCCGGCGCGCTGGCCGCCGTACACGAGGCCGGGGTGCTGCATGGCGACATCAAGCCGCAGAACATCCTCATCTCCCGGTACGGCGAGCTCGCCATCGCCGACTTCGGCGTGGCCAGAGTCGTCGACTCCTCGGAGATCTCGGCCACCTCGCAGGCGTTCACCCCGCTGCACGCCGCGCCCGAGGTGCTGACCGGCCAGCCCCACTCGGCCTCGACCGACATCTACTCGCTCGGCTCGACCCTCTACCACCTGCTCGCCGGCCAGCCCGCCTTCCACAACCCGGCCGACCCGTCGATCGCACCGCTGATGTACCGCGTGCTCAGCGTCGAGCCGCCGCCGATCAACCGCCCGGACGTGCCGCGGGCGGTGTTCGAGTCCGTCGTACGGGCGATGTCCAAGCAGCCCGAGTCCCGGTACGGGTCCGCGCGTGAGCTGGCCAGGCACCTTCAGGCGGTACAGGCGGACCTGGGCCTCCCGGTCACCGACCTGCTCGGCCAGGACTCCGGCCCCGCACCTGCCGCCGGTTTGTCCCAGACTGGCGGTGGCCCGCCGGCCACGGGCCATCACCTGCCGCGGGGCGGCGCTCTCCCTGCCACCGGTCACCATGCGCCGCAAGGAGGGGGAGCTCCCGCCACCGGCGACCATCAAGGCGCCTTCCCCGCCACGGGCAGCCAGTTGCCGCCCTTCCCGCAGCAGGTCACCGGCCAGAGCGGGGTGACGCCCGACACGGCCGCCGCAGCGTCGGCACAGGCGTACACGGCGCCGGGCCGGCCGGACGATCCGCGGTGGAGCCCGGAGTACTCAGCCTCCCGCCAAGCCCAGCCCGGTCCAGCGCAGCCCCACCAAGCCCAGCCCGGCCCCGTACACCCCAACCAAGCCGTACACCCCAACCAAGCCGTACACCCCAACCAAATCGCGCATCCCCACCAAGCCGCACAGTTCGCCCCCGCCCAGCCGGCGCAGGCCCCCTACGCCCAGGCCCAGCTCCCCACAGCCCAGCCGGCCCAGGCCCAGGGTCAGCCGAGCACCGGACACCGGAAGCCGCCCGGTTCGGCCGGCACCACCCGCGTCAAGAACGGCATCCTGATCGGCGGCGCCGTGGCGGTCGCCGTCACCGGCGGCACCGTGCTGGCGGTCTACCTGTCGCTCCAGCCGCCCTCCAGCCCCCGCGGCACCCAGGCCACCACCACGACCGAGCCCCAGCAGCGGCCCGAGGCCGACACCTCCATCGACAAGCGTCAGGTGGCCGCCCTGGCGCCCCGCCAGGTGAAGGCGGCGGCCGACCAGGGAGCGCTGGTGGAGCTGCGCTGGACCCTGCCCGCCGGCGCCCGCGACTACCCGGTGGTCCTCCAGCGTTCTCCGGTCAAGCAGGGCGAGCAGGCGATCACCGCGCTGACCACGGGCGCCACCTCGGCCAGGATCGCCGGCCTCGACCCAGACCGCGGCTACTGCTTCCTGGTCGGCGTGCCGCTGCGGATCTCGGAGAACTCCACGGTGGCCTGGTCGGCGCCGTACTGCATCAGGGGCGCACGGGCCAAGCAGAGCCAGTGACGACCGGTCAGCCGAGGAGCTTGCGCGCCGCCTGCTCGATCTCGTCCTCCGACAGCAGCACGTGATCGGCGGCGCCGCCGAGCGGGATGAAGCTGTCGGATGAGGTGACCCGGGCGACCGTGCCGGTGTAGCCGGCGTCGAGCAGCTCGGCCACGATGCCCTCGGAGACGCCGCCGGAGCGCCGGGTCTCGTCGGCGATCAGCACGTTGCCGGTCAGCTCTGCCGCCCGCAGCAGGTCCTCGACCGGCAGCGGGGACAGCCAGCGCAGGTCGAGGACGCGGCAGCCGTACCCCTCCTGGGTGAGCCGCACCGCGGCGCGCAGGCTCATCCGCAGCCCGTTGCCGAACGTGACGATCGTCAGGTCGCGCCCGTCGCCGTAGGAGCGCGCCCGCCCGATCGGCACGTGCGTCTCCGGCCAGCGCCCGGGGGGCGCGTAGGGCGCCAGCCAGCCGCCGTCACCCGCGTCGAACAGGTCGCGCGTGTGGTAGAGCGCGATCGGCTCCAGGAACACGCAGACAGAGCCGGACGTACGGGCCGCCGCCAAGCAGGTGCGCAGCATGGCGGAGGCGTCGTCGGGCCGCGCCGGTGAGGCGATGACCAGCCCGGGGATGTCACGCAGCGCGGCCACCGCGTTGTCGTTGTGGAAGTGGCCGCCGAACCCCTTCTGGTAGGAGTATCCGGCCACCCGCACCACCATCGGGTTGGTGTACTGGTGACGCGAGAAGAACGACAGCGTGGCCGCCTCGCCGCGGATCTGGTCGAGCGCGTTGTGCAGGTAGGCCAGATATTGGATCTCGGGCACGGGCAGCAGCCGCGACACGCCCTGGCCGAGCGCCAGCCCCAGCACGGCCTGCTCGTCGAGCAGCGTGTCGAACACCCGCCCCGCCCCGAACCGCTTCTGCAGCCCCCTGGTCACGCCGTAGACGCCGCCCTTCTTGGCGACGTCCTCCCCGAAGACCGTCATCTCCGGATAGACGGCCAGCGCGTCGGCGAGCGTGCGGTTGATCGACTGTGACAGCGTCATCGGCTTGTCGTTCTCGGGCAGCGCACCGGCGAACGCCTTCTCCCTGACCGCGGCGGAGGCCGCCATCGGGCTGATCTTGGCGATCAGCTCGGGCCTGCGTGGCGCGATCGGCTCCATGACCTCCTCGGCCGAGCCGAGCCGCGGGCTGCGGGTGGTCTCCAGGGCGATCCGCAGCACGTGTTCGCGGGCGGACTCGTACAGGGTGAGCAGGTCGTCCGGCGTCCGCAGCCCCGCCTCGACGAGCAGGGCGGCCGTACGCAGGAGCGGGTCGCGTTCGAGATCGGCCCTGATCTCGCGCTGGGTGCGGTACGCCGACTCGACGTCGGACCCGGCGTGGCCCATGAGCCGCACCGTGGACAGGTGCAGGAACGCGGGGGAGCGATGCTCGCGCACGTGCTGGACGGCGCGGGCGGCGGCGTCGTAGGCAGCGGCCAGGTCGCAGCCGTCGGCGGCGAAGTATTCGATGCCGGGGCGCCGCGCGGCCGCCTCCACCCAGCCCTTGGGCGTGCGGACGCTGATGCCGATGCCGTTGTCCTCGCACACGAACAGCAGCGGCAGCGCCTGCCCCTGGTAGGTGGCGTAGGAGGCGGTGTTGAAGCCGGACAGGGCGCTGGCGTGGTTGACCGAGGCGTCGCCGAAGCTGCACACCGCGAGGGCGTCGGAAGGCCAGGCGGACCGCACGCCGAGCGCTCTGGCCCGCTCGATGGCGAACGCCACCCCCACGGCCCTCGGCAGATGGCTGGCGATGGTCGAGGTCTGCGGGATGACAGCCAGGTCGGGATGGCCGAACACCTTGTGCCGGCCGCCCGCGATGGGCTCGTCGGCCGCGGCGGTCAGGCCCATCAGCACGTCGCGGATGCCCTGCTCGGGCAGTCGCCCGGCCTGCTCGGAGCGGGTCAGGTAGAAGGCGCCCGAGCGGTAGTGGAGCAGCGCCGGGTCGTCGGGCCGCAGGGCGGCGGCCACGGCCGCGTTGCCCTCGTGACCGGCGGAGCCGATCGTGTAGTAGCCCTCGTCCTGCCCGCGCAGCCAGCGGGCGGCGATGTCGAGCAGCCGGCTGTCGAGCTGGCGCAGGAACAACGTCCTGGCCTCCCCGCCGGTCAGGGACGTGCCCTCGCGGACCGGCAGCCCCGGATCTCGCTCCGGGCCCGCCTTGAGCGTCGCAACCGCTTGGGTGAAGTGAGTCTCAACTGTGTCCCGCGCCACAGCATCGATTATGTCCCTGATCGGCGCTGACGTCTGCCGGACACCGGTGACATCTTGTGGACCGGTCCGTTTGACCCGCAATTATTACGGTTTGTCAGAATACTCAACCCTGTCGCCCGAGCGCACGTCTACTTATATGACACACGTGGCACCCTCAATGCCGCGTTGGACCAATGGGGTCTCCAGAAAGGAACCCGCATGTTACAACGCATTCGTGTCGCCGCCCTCGCAGTCGTGCTCGGAGCAGGGACGCTCGTCATGGCCCCTCCCGCGGCGACGGCGGCCACCGCCACCACCATCAGCGACGTGGGCGTCAGCCCGGCCGCGCCGGTCGTCTTCGACTCGCCGGTCAACGTCACGTTCACCTTCACGACCACGGACGCGACCGAGGCCGGCCTGAAGCTGAACGGAGAGACGGTCAGCGTCTCGTCCGCGCCGGCCAACGGCGGCCTGAAGTGGACGGGCACCAAGTCCCTCGGCCCCGGCAGGTACAACTACATCGCCACCGCCCAGGGCACGCCGCCCGCGGTCAAGTCCGGCTCGTTCGTCGTCGCCAAGGCCCTGACCACCTCGTTCGGCGACTTCGACGCCAGCCCCGACCTGGTCGACAAGGGCGACGACATCAGGGTCGCCGGCCGGCTGCTGGCCAACGGCAGGGGCTACGACGGCCAGTCCGTCTCCATCGCCTTCCGCGCCCGCGGCTCGAACGACTACCGCGAGGTCGCCAAGGTGAACACCGGCCGCGGCGGCTGGTTCGGCACCCGCGTCAAGGCCGAGGCCACCGGCTGGTGGCGGGCCTCGTTCGCCGCCACCGGCACCGCCAAGGGCTCCGTCAGCGAGTCCGACCGCGTGGACGTCAAGCGCGCCAACCTCGCCAGCCACCTCGTCGGCTTCGACGCCCGTCCGGAACCGGTGGACAAGGGCGACCGGCTCGCCTTCACCGGCGCCCTGCGCGTCGACGGCCGCGGCGGCCTGGCCGGCCAGCGCGTCAGCGTCTTCTTCAAGGCCGACGGCTCGCGCAGGTGGGAGTACGTCACCAGCGACGTGACCGGCAGGCACGGCCGCTTCTGGGCCGTGGCGCAGGCGCAGACCTCCGGCTGGTGGCGCGCCCAGTACGCCGGCACGCGCGGCGTCAACGGCTCGATCAGCGACGCCGACTGGGTCCGGGTCAACGAGCCCGCCCCCGAGCCGGAGCCCGAGCCCGCGAAGGCCGACACCCGGCTGATCAAGTTCAACGCCTACCCGGAGCCGGTCAAGCGCGGCCGGTACCTGCAGTTCAAGGGCAAGCTGCAGATCGACGACGAGGGCAGCTGGGAAGGCTACGAGGGCAAGGTGCGGCTGCACTTCAAGCCGCTCGGCTCGAAGAAGTGGCAGTACGTGAAGTCGACCTGGTCGAGCGAGACCGGCCGGCTCTACACCAGGGTCAAGGCCTGGCGGTCGGGGCACTGGAAGTTCGTGTTCGGTGGTGACGAGGACACCTACGGCGACGACAGCCGCAGGGACTACGTCCGCGTGCGGCGCTGATCATCCACCACTGAACGATCGAGGCCCGGGGGCACCACCTCGGGCCTCGATCGTTCTCCTGCTCAGTTGGGCTGGTCGCCGGTGAGCTTGGCGTCGATGCGGATCAGGAGGGCCTCGATCGAGTTGAACCGCTCATCGTGAGTGGCGAGCTGCTTCTCGATCTTGTCGATCCGCAGATCCCTGCGAGCGCTGTCCTTGTTGATCTTGGCGATTCCGTCGGACATCTCATGGGCGGTCGACCTGAGCATGTTGATCTCGGTCCCAAGCAGCGAGACGCGGTGGTCCAGCTTGCCGAGACGTTCATCGACTTGCTCGAACCGCTGGTCGACTTGCTCGAACCGCTGGTCGACTTGCTCGAACCGCTGGTCGACTTGCTCGAACCGCTGGTCGACTTGCTCGAACCGCTGGTCAACCTGCTCGAACCGCTGCTCGACTGCGGCGAAGCCGGCCTTCATCTCTGTCCTGAGGGTGCCGACCTCGCGCTCGATCTTCTCGTTGATGTTCTGCGCGACTATGGAGATCCGGCCGTAATGAGTCCAGAAGCGGGTGGCGATGCTCTGTCCAGGCACGCCGCTCACTGTAGCGTCCTCGAGGGCCTTCAACCGGGTTTCCAGGCGGAGGTGTCGCTCTTCGCAGTCCAACATTCGGATGTGCTCCTTTGCTCGGAGGGGAGAAGGGGATGAGCCGCGCGGCTGCATCGGGAAAGCTACCCTCCGTACAAGATCGTGCGCAGACAGATGCGAAAGTCAGTCCTATTCAGTTCGCCTCGACCGAGTAACCCGCGAAAAAGTTAGCGAGCCTTAACGGCGGCGGCGATGGCGGCGTGGGCCATCGTGTGCAGGAGAGGCCGCATGTCCTGGGCCGGTAGCTCGCCGGCGCTGTGCGGGGTGGAGTTGAGCAGGCCGAACACCGCGTGCGTGGCCGCGCGCAGCCGGGCCGCCGGGCAGGTGGGGTGCAGCTCGGCCAGCACCGTCACCCATTCCTCGACGTAGAGCCGCTGCAGCCGCCTGATCTGCCGCCGGGCGGGCTCGGGCACGTTGCCCAACTCCCTGTCGTGCACCGTGATCAGCGCCGGCTGCTCGATCGCGAACGTGATCTGCGCGTCGAGCAGCGCGTCGAGCGTGTCTCTCGGGTCGGCGGAGGCCGTGACGGCCGCGACCGCCGACTCGCGCAGCCGTGAGCTGATGTCGAGCAGCATCTCCGACAGCAGCGCGTCCTTGCCGTCGAAGTGGCGGTAGAGCGCGGGCCCTGAGACGCCGACCGCGCCACCGATGTCCTCGATCGAGACGCCGTGGAAGCCGCGCGCCGCGAACAGCCGGGCGGCCGCCTCCAGGATCTGCGCACGCCTGTTGCGCCGCCCGCGGGTAGGAGTGCCGGAGGTAGCGCTGGAGACGGTGGCCACGTCTCACATGCTAGACGATGACGTTAATGATGACTAACATCCGTGCCATGAGAGGGGACTCATGAGCAGTGACTGGCCGGTGCTGAGATCGGCCGCCGTGCCCGGGAGCGAGGGGTACAAGAGCAACGCCGAGCTCAACGAGCGGCTGGCCGCCGAGCTGCTCGAACGGCTCGCGACCGCCGCGCTCGGCGGGCCGGAGCGGTCGCGGCGCCGCCACGTCGAACGCGGCAAGCTGCTGCCGCGCGACCGCGTGGACGGCCTGCTCGACCCGGGCTCGCGCTTCCTGGAGCTGTCGCCGCTGGCCGCCGGCGGACTCTACGACGACCAGGCGCCCGCGGCCGGCATCATCACCGGCGTCGGCCGTGTGTCGGGCCGCGAGTGCGTGATCGTGGCCAACGACGCCACCGTGAAGGGCGGCACGTACTATCCGATCACGGTCAAGAAGCACCTGCGCGCGCAGGAGGTGGCCCTGCACAACCACCTGCCCTGCGTCTATCTCGTCGACTCGGGCGGGGCGTTCCTGCCCAGGCAGGACGAGGTGTTCCCCGACCGTGAGCACTTCGGCCGCATCTTCTACAACCAGGCCACGATGTCGGCCCGCGGCATCCCGCAGATCGCCGCCGTGCTCGGCTCGTGCACGGCCGGCGGCGCGTACGTGCCCGCGATGAGCGACGAGGCGGTCATCGTCCGCGGCCAGGGCACGATCTTCCTGGGCGGCCCGCCGCTGGTGAAGGCGGCCACCGGCGAGGAGGTCACGGCTGAGGAGCTGGGCGGCGGCGATCTGCACGCGCGCGTCAGCGGCGTCACCGACCACCTGGCCGAGGACGACGCGCACGCGCTGGCCATCGTCCGCGACATCGTCTCCACGCTGGCCCCGCGCGCCGCCCGTCCCTGGGACACGATCGCGCCTGAGCCGCCCCTGCACGACCCCCGCGACCTGTACGGGATCGTGCCCGCCGACACGCGTCAGCCCTATGACGTGCGCGAGGTGATCGCCAGGATCGTGGACGGCTCGCGCTTCCTGGAGTTCAAGGCCGAGTACGGATCGACCCTCGTGACCGGGTTCGCCCACGTGCACGGCCACCCGGTGGGCGTCGTGGCCAACAACGGCATCCTGTTCGGCGAGTCGGCCATGAAGGGCGCCCACTTCATCGAGCTGTGCGACCAGCGCCGGATCCCCCTGCTGTTCCTGCAGAACATCAGCGGCTTCATGGTCGGCAAGGCGTATGAGGCGGGCGGCATCGCCAAGCACGGCGCCAAGATGGTGACGGCCGTGGCGTGCGCGCGGGTGCCGAAGTTCACGGTGGTGATCGGGGGCTCGTTCGGTGCGGGGAACTACGCGATGGCCGGGCGGGCGTACTCGCCCAGGTTCCTGTGGATGTGGCCGAACGCCCGCATCTCGGTCATGGGCGGCGAGCAGGCCGCGAACGTGCTCACGACCGTCGGCGACGCCGACCCCGACGCGATCAGGGCCCAGTACGAGCACCAGGGCAATCCCTACTACTCCACGGCCAGGCTGTGGGACGACGGGGTGATCGACCCGCTCGACACCCGCACCGTCCTGGGCCTGGCACTGTCCGCGGCGGCCAACGCCCCGCTCGAACCCGCCGGTTACGGCGTCTTCCGGATGTGACGCGATGGTGTTCGACCGTGTTCTGATCGCCAACAGGGGCGAGATCGCCGTACGGATCGCGCGCACGTTGCGCGCCCTCGGCATCACGTCCGTGGCCGTGCACACCCTGTCCGACGCGGAGGCCAAGCATGTGCGCGAAGCCGACATAGCCCTCCAGGTGTCGAAATATCTGGATATTGAGGCGATTATCGGGGCGGCCCGCGAGGCAGGCGCGCAGGCCGTGCACCCCGGCTACGGCTTCCTCGCCGAGAACCCCGAGTTCGCCCGCCGCTGCGTGGCCGCCGGGCTCGTGTTCGTCGGCCCGCCGGCCGAGGCCATCGAGGCCATGGGCGACAAGATCCGGGCCAAGGCCACGGTGTCGGCCGCCGGGGTGCCCGTGGTGCCGGGCACGACCGAGCCGGGGCTGCAGGCGTGGACCGACTTCCCCGCCCTGATCAAGCCGTCCGCCGGCGGTGGCGGCAAGGGCATGGTGCTGGTGCGCTCGGCCGCCGAGCTGCCCGGCGCGATCGAGTCGGCCCGGCGTACGGCGCTGGCGGCGTTCGGCGACGGGACGCTGCTGATCGAGCGTTACGTCGAGCGCCCGCGCCACATCGAGATCCAGGTCATGGCCGACGCCCACGGCGGCGTCGTGCACCTGGGGGAGCGCGAGTGCAGCCTCCAGCGCAGGCACCAGAAGATCATCGAGGAGGCGCCGTCGCCGTTCGTCACCCCCGAGACGCGCGCCGCGATGGGCGCGGCGGCCGTGGAGGCCGCGCGCGCGGTGGGCTACGTGGGGGCGGGCACGGTCGAGTTCATCGTGGACGGCACGACCGGGGCCTACCACTTCATGGAGATGAACACCCGCCTCCAGGTCGAGCACCCCGTCACCGAGCTGGTCACCGGGCTGGACCTGGTGGAGCTGCAGCTCAGGGTGGCGGCCGGCGAGCGGCTCCCGTTCGGGCAGGACGAGGTGCGGCTCGCCGGGCACGCGGTCGAGGCGCGCGTGTACGCCGAGGACCCGGCGCGCGGCTTCCTGCCGACGGGCGGGCACGTACTCGCCCTGCGCGAACCCGCGGATGGCCCGGGACCGGCGGCGGGATCTATGGCGGGACCTGTGGCGGTGGGAGCGGCCGGCGGCGGGAGCGCGGTCGTGCGGGTGGACTCCGGGCTGGTCGAGGGCGGGACGGTCGGCAGCGAGTACGACCCCATGCTGTCCAAGGTCATCGCCTGGGGCCACGACCGCGACGCGGCACTGCGCGCGCTCGACCGGGCGCTGGCGGGCACGGCCGTCCTGGGCGTGGTCACCAACCTCCCGTTCCTGCGGGCGCTGGCCGCCCACCCGGCCGTACGCGCGGGCGAGCTGGACACGGGGCTGGTCGAGCGGCTGCTGCCCGAGCTGGTGGGCGCGGACGGCGTCCCGCAGGACGTGCTCGCCGCGGCGGCGCTCGTCTTCCACGCCCTGCCGCAGGGCGACGACCCGTGGGAGGTCCCCGACGGGTGGCGCGTCGGCGAGCCCGCGTGGACGACGTGGCGGCTGGAGTCGAGGGACGGCGTGCACGCGGTGCGCGTGCGCGGCCTGCCGGAGGAGTCCGCCGAGGTCATGGACGACGAAGGACGCCCGCGACCGGCCCGGATCCGCACCCGGCAACGCGCGGGTGACCGGACGCTCAGCGTCACCATCGGCGACCGCACCGAGCACTACCTGTGCGTACGCCGCGCCGACACGCTCTGGCTCGGCCGCGACGGCGCGTCCTGGCAGCTGACCAGGCACCTCATCGGCGACCCCGGCGACCGCCCAGGCGCCGCGACGGCGGGCGACGGCGTGGTCAGGAGCCCCATGCCCGGCACCGTCCTGCTCGTCAAGGCCGAGCGCGGGGACCGGGTGAGCGAGGGGCAGCCGCTGATCGTCGTGGAGGCGATGAAGATGGAGCACACGGTCACGGCCCCGCGCGACGGGATCGTCTCCGAGCTGACCGCCCGGGCGGGCCGTCCCGTGGACATGGACGCCGTCCTGGCCGTGATCACCGCTGAGGAGGCGTCGTGATGCCGTACCAGGAAGAGGGCCTGCCGCACCAGGTCACGGTCTACGAGGTCGGCCCGCGCGACGGGCTGCAGAACGAGTCGTCGATCGTGCCCGTCGAGGTCAAGGCCGAGTTCATCGACCGGCTCGCGGACGCGGGGCACAAGGTGATCGAGGCGACCAGCTTCGTGCACCCCAGATGGGTGCCGCAGCTGGCCGACGCCGGCGAGCTGCTGGAGCGGCTGCACCGCAGGCCGGGCGTGCGCTACCCCGTGCTCGTGCCGAACGAACGCGGCCTCGACCGCGCGCTCGACCTGGGCGTGGACGAGATCGCCGTCTTCGCCAGCGCGACCGAGACCTTCGCCGCCAAGAACCTCAACCGCAGCCTGGAGAGCCAGTTCGAGATGTTCGAGCCGGTCGTGGCCAGGGCGCTGGACAACGGGATCAAGGTGCGCGCGTACGTGTCGATGTGCTTCGGCGACCCCTGGGAGGGCCCCACGCCCATCGCCCAGGTGGTCACCGTCGGCGAACGGCTGCTCGGGCTCGGCTGCTACCAGTTGTCGCTCGGCGACACCATCGGCGTCGGCACGCCAGGCCACGTCACCGCCCTGATCGGCGCCTTCCGCCGGCCCGAACGCCTCGCCGTGCACTTCCACGACACCTACGGCCAGGCGCTGGCCAACACCCTCGCCGCACTCAGGGCGGGCGTCACGACGGTCGACGCCTCCACGGGCGGCATCGGGGGCTGTCCCTACGCCGAGTCCGCCACCGGCAACCTCGCCACCGAGGACCTGGTCTGGATGTTGCGAGGACTCGGCATCGGAACCGGGCTCGACCTGGGCAAGCTCGTGTCCACCAGCACCTGGCTGGCGGAGCTGCTCGGGCGGCCCAGCCCCTCCCGCGTCGTACAGGCGCTGTCGAAAGGCTGAGACATGCTCAAGGACGAGTACGAAGAGCTGCGCAAGACCGTCGAGTCTTTCGCCCGCGAGGTGGTCGCCCCGGTGATCGGGGACTTCTACGAGCGCGAGGAGTTCCCGTACGACATCGTGCGGCAGATGGGCGCGATGGGACTGTTCGGGCTGCCCATCCCCGAGGAGTACGGCGGGATGGGCGGCGACTACTTCGCCCTCTGCCTGGCCCTGGAGGAGCTGGCCAGGGTCGACTCCAGCGTGGCGATCACGCTGGAGGCGGCGGTGTCGCTCGGCGCGATGCCGATCTACCGCTTCGGCACCGACGAGCAGCGCATGACCTGGCTGCCGAAGCTGACCTCGGGGGAGATGCTCGGCGCGTTCGGCCTGACCGAGCCGGGCGGCGGGTCCGACGTGCCCGGCGGGATGCGCAGCACCGCCGTCCTGGACGGCGGCGAATGGGTGATCAACGGGACGAAGGCGTTCATCACGAACTCCGGCACCGACATCACCGGCGTCGTCGGCGTGGCCGCGCTCACCGGCGAACGGGAGATCTCCACGATCCTCGTGCCCAGCGGCACTCCCGGGTTCACGGTCTCGAAGAAGTACTCCAAGGTCGGCTGGAACGCCTCCGACACGCGCGAGCTGGCCTTCACCGACTGCCGCGTGCCCGCCGAGAACCTGCTGGGCGAGCGCGGCCGGGGCTACGCGCAGTTCCTGCAGACGCTCGACGAGGGCCGCATCGCGCTCGCGGCTCTTAGCGTCGGGCTGGCGCAGGGGTGTGTGGACGAGTGCCTGACGTACGTACGGGACCGGCGGGCGTTCGGCCATCCGATCGGCCACTACCAGTCCATCCAGTTCAAGATCGCCGACATGGAGGTCCGCGCCCACACCGCGCGTCTGGCCTACTACCACGCGGCGGAGAAGATGCTGGCCGGGGTGCCGTTCAAGAAGGAAGCGGCGATCGCCAAGCTGGTCGCGTCCAACGCGGCGATGGACAACGCGCGGGACGCGACCCAGGTCTTCGGCGGCTACGGGTTCATGAACGAGTTCCCCGTCGCGCGTTTCTACCGCGACGCGAAGGTGCTGGAGATCGGGGAGGGCACCAGCGAGGTGCAGCGCATGCTCATCGCTCGTCAGCTCGGGCTCGGTGACCTGTGAACGGTGTTTGCGGAGGCGGCGGTGCACGATCTAGGGTCGATGGTCATGACGGCTGACGATCTTCTCATCAGGAAGGCGGAGAAGGCGGACGCGGACGAGGTGTTCGCACTGGCCCGCGAGTTCGGCCTGACCTTCAGGCCCGAGCGCGAGGCCTTCGACGCGGCGCTCCCCCAACTCCTCGCCAACGACGACGCCCTCCTGCTCGTGGCCGTCGTGAACGGCCGGGTCCACGGTTACCTGCTCGGGTTCGTGCACCTGACGCTCTTCGCCAACGGGCCGGTGGCCTGGGTGGAGGAGGCGATGGTCCAGTCCGGGTCGCGGCGGCAGGGGATCGGGCGGACGCTGCTGGAGGAGTTCGAGCGGTGGGCCCGCACGCGGGAGGCCGGCTACGTGGCGATGGCCACGCGGCGGGCGCCGGAGTTCTACCACGCGCTGGGCTACGAGGCGTCGGCCACGTTCTTCCGCAAGGTCCTGCGCTGACCTCCTCCGGCCTCCGCGAGGCCCGGCGGTGAGCTGAGGTCCCGCGCTGGGCTGAGGTCCCGCGATGAGCTGAGGTCCTGCGGTGGGCTCGGGAGCGACGGTCCGGGCCCGGCGTTTCCGTACGCTCCTCGCGAAGCTCCGGCTCGGCGCGGGTTTCTGTCGTGACCGGATGGCATCCTTAGGGCGTGAGCATCCACGCCGTGAGCCCCCTGTTCGTCGGGCGTGCCCGCGAGCTCGCCGCCCTCGGTGACGCCCTGGGCCGGGCCCGCGCGGGCGCGTCGTCCACCGTGCTCGTCGGCGGCGAGGCGGGGGTCGGCAAGACGCGGCTGGTCAGGGAGTTCACCGGCCGCCGGGCCGAGGACGCCAGGGTGCTCGTCGGCGGCTGCCTGGAGCTGGGCACGGAGGGCCTGCCGTTCGCGCCGTTCACCGCCGTGCTGCGCGGGCTCCTGCGCGAGCTGGGCCGCGCCGGCGTCGCCGCGCTGGTGCCCGGCGGCGACACGCGCGGGCTGGCCCGGCTGCTGCCCGAGTTCGGTGAGCCGGGCGAGGAGGGGGCCGAGGCCAGGGCCAGGCTGTTCGAGCAGGTGCTCGGGCTGCTGGAGCGGCTCGCGGAAGACCGTCCCGTGGTGCTGATCGTCGAAGACGCCCACTGGGCCGACCGCGCCACCCGCGACCTGCTGACGTTCCTCGTCCGCTATCAGCGCACCGCGGCCCGCCTGCTCCTCGTCGTGACCTACCGCACCGACGAGCTGCACCGCTCCCACCCGCTGCGGCCGCTGCTCGCCGAGCTGGGCCGGGTCGAGTGGGTGACCAGGGCCGAGCTGCGCCGGCTCACCCGCAGGGAGGCCGTCGCCCTGGCCGCGGGCATCCTCGAGCGCGAGCCGTCCGCCGCCGACATGGACCTCATCTACGCGCGCAGCGAGGGCAACCCGCTGTTCGTGGAGGCGCTGCTGAGCGAGGCCGACGGCCAGGAGGCGCTGCCCGAGTCGCTGCGTGACCTGCTGCTGGCCGGCGTCGAGCGGCTGCCGGAGGAGACGCAGGAGCTGCTGCGGGTGGCCAGCGTCGGTGGTCAGCGCATCGAGCACGACCTGCTCAGCGCCGTCGCCGGGCTCGACGAGGAGAGGCTGTCGCGCGCCCTGCGCCCCGCGGTGGCGGGCAACGTGCTCGTGGTCGACGGCGAGGGCTACTCCTTCCGTCACGCGCTCATCCGCGAGGCGCTCGACGACGACCTGCTGCCCGGCGAGCACATCCGCCTGCACACCCGCTACGCCGAGGCACTGGAGCGCGACCTGTCGATCCTGCCCGCCCCGCGCGGCGCGATCGAGCTGGCCCACCACACCCGGCAGTCCGACGACTACGCCTGGGCGCTGGTCAGCGCCTGGCGCGCGGCTGACGCGGCCCGCACCTCCACCGCCTACGACGCGCAGCTGCGCATGTTGTCCAGAGTGCTGGAGCTGTGGGACCTCGTGCCCGACGCGGCCGAGCGCATCGGCACCGACCGGATCGACGTGCTCAGGCAGACGGCCACGGTCGCCCACCTGGCCGGCGAGTACGAACGCGGCATCGCCCTGGGCAGCGCCGCCCTCGACGAGCTCGACCACGACGCCGACCCGGTGCGGACGGCCATGGTGCTGCGCCAGCGCGGCCTGACCCGCTGGGATCTCGGCCGTCCCGGCTTCCTCGACGACCTGCGCAAGGCCGCCGCCCTCGTGCCGGACGACGAGCTCAGGCTCCGTGGCCAGGTGCTGGAGACGTTCGCGCGCATGCTCACCGGCCCGGAAGACCTCCAGGAACGGCTCGACACGGCCCAGCGCGCGATCGAGCTGGGCCACGAGATCGGCGACGCCAACGTCGAGGCGCACGCGCTGATCAGCCTCAACTGGGGCAAGGCGTGCTACTCCGAGATGGAGCTGCAGATCGAGACGTTCGCCGAGGCACGCCGCATCGCCCAGCGCGACGGGGCCTACAACGCGCTGCTGCGCTGCGCGGTCTCCGAGTCCGACGCCTTCGAGGGCGCGGGCTGGCACGAGCGGGCCGCCCAGGTCGCCCGGCGCGGGATCGACGACGCCGCCCACTACGGGCTGGCCCGCACGTCCGGCACGTTCCTGTCGATCAACCTGGCCGAGCCGCTGCTGTCGCTCGGACGCTGGGACGAGGCGCTGCAGGTGGTCGAACACGCGCTCGACCTCGTGCCGCCCCCGCCCTACCGGGCCAGTCTGCAGGGGCTGGCCACCGACATCGCGCTCGCGCGGGGGCAGCTCGACCGGGCCGAGGCGCTGATGGCCTCCTCACGGCAGATCGTGTCGCGGGGCACCTTCCGCGATCAGGTGACGCTGCCGCACCTGCGCAGGGAGGTGCAGCTGCTGTCGGCGCGGGGGCAGCCGGAGCAGGCGGTGGAGGTGGCGGCCAGGGCCCTGGAGGAGCGCGACCTGATCAGCAGCCCGCGCTACTCGTGGCCGGTGCTGGTGACCGTCGCGCGGCTCATCTGGGCCGTGGTGCCGTCCAAGCAGCTCACCGAGGTCCTGATGGGCGCCGCGCCCGGCGCGGGGCTGGGGGCGCTCGCGCGGCAGGCGCTGTCGTTGCTGCCGGAGATCCGGTCGCTCGCCTTGCGGCTCGACACCATGGGGGAGTCGCAGCAGGCCCACCGGCTCACGTTCACCGCCCTGACCGGGCCCGGGCCGACGTCCGCCTGCGTGACCGACGCGGCCTCCTGGCAGTTCAAGGCGTGGGACCAGGCGGTGCGGGCCTGGGCCGAGCTGCGGGAGCCGTACCCTGAGGCGCAGTGCCTGGTCGGGGCGGCGCAGGTGGCGCTGGCGGCCGGCGATCGGCAGGAGGCGGCCGCCCGGCTGACCCGGGCGCGAGAGCTGGCCCGCGAGCTCGGCGCCACGCCGCTGCTCGAACAGCTCGACGTCTTCGGCCGGCGAGCCAGGCTCGGCGGCTCCGACGAGGGCAACGACGGCCAGCCGCTCGGGCTGACGGCGCGGGAGCTGGAGGTGCTGCGGGAGGTGACCAGCGGGCGCAGCAACCGGGAGATCGCCGAGGCGCTGTTCATCTCGGTGAAGACGGTGAGCGTGCACGTGTCCAACATCCTGGCCAAGCTGGGCGTGGCCACCCGAGGCGAGGCCGCCGCCACCGCCCACCGCCTCCGCCTGTTCGACCAGGACTAGGAGTGTGTGCCGAAAGCGCCGGCCCTGGAGCTCGGTGCGGCCAGACCGGACCGCCAGCCCGGCGACGGACGCTGGCGGGTGCTCCTGGATCCGGCCGGCCACCCCTTCTGCCTGACGCCTTCCTGACACCACCGGCGTCGGACGCCGGAGCGCGCGGGCTTGGGCGAGCGGTTCGGTTGCGGGCCTGACCCCTGCGACGTCCGCAGTGGAGGCCGGTGAGACGTGGCGAGCCGGGGTGGTCGGTGAGGTCAGCCGGTCAGCTGGGCTTCGAGGCGGTAGCCGTCCACGGTGACGTAGACCTGGTCGCCCGGGCGGGCGTTCAGGCGCATGAGGACCGGCTGGAGGGAGTCGAAGACCGGCTGGTGGCCCTGCCAGACCAGGACGATGGCGTTGTCGCCGGGTCCTGTCACCGACAGCAGGGTGCCGGGGCGCATGCCCAGCTGGGCCGCGTACCCTTCCGGCACCGGCACCGGGCCGCCCCTGAGGTGTTCGGGGGTGACCTCGATGCGCTGCCAGCGGCGCGGGTCGGAGTTCGGGCCAGGCAGCGGCGGCGGCGGGGTGGCGGGGGCGCCCGCCAGGCCGGGGAGCATGGGGGAGCGGCCGCCCGAGAGCGCCGACAGGGTGGCCAGCGCGGCGGAGGGGTCGATGGCTCCGGTCGTCGCCGACGGGATGGGCTGGCCGCCCCGGTGGTGGTGGCCGTTGGCTCCAGGGGTGCGCCGGGGCAGCGGCTGGGCCGGGGACGAGGCGGCGGCCACCGGGTCGGGGCCGGTCTCCGGGGGCAGCGCGTCGAGCCATGCCTTGGCGGAATGGGCGCGGATGCCCAGCTCGCCCATGAGCTCCACGAGGTCGGTGTCGGGCGGGCTGGCCGCCAGGAGCTGCCTCGTACGGCTCTGCAGCCCGTGCAGGTCGCCCACCACGAGCCAGCCGTCCTGGAAGCGGCGGTCCGGCATGAGCGTCACCAGGACGCGCCAGAGCGGCGTGCGCAGCGACGGGACCGTCACCGGGTGCGCCGGGTCGGCGCCGATGAGCTGATCCTCGGTGGCCGCCGCGCCCAGCCACTCGGTCAGGCGGAACATGTGGCCGGTGACCGGGGCGGACTCGGAGGAACGCAGCCAGTGCAGGACGCGCTCCTCGGCGGTGCGCTGGGCCTGCGAGAGCGCGTCCCGCTCGACGAGCATCTTGTGGGCGAGCGTACGGAGACTGACCGGGTCCTCGGCGAACAGCCGGTGCACGGCCACCGCCAGCTCCAGCTTGTCCAGACTGCGGAACAGGTTGTCCACGACGCGGACCATCGCGTGGTCGGTGTCGGAGGGGACCGGGCTGGTGCTGGGAGCCGAGTAGGAGGGAGTGGAGGCCGGCGGAGCGGAAGGGGTGGCGGCGGTCGGAGCGCTGGCGGCACCCGAGGGGGCCGACGGGGTTCCCGAGGCCGCGCGGGCGCTCGATCCGGGGATTCCGGCTCCGGGGGTGCCGGCCGGGGGGAGCCCGGCGACGGGGTTTCCGGCCCCGGAGAGG
>NZ_BAAAMU010000124.1:0-31453 GCF_039529435.1 Nonomuraea maheshkhaliensis | reverse complement strand
GACGGCATAGTCGAAGTCCGCAGAGCCTCACGCGAGAACCGAACTACACCACTCCCTGGGACGTGACCCGCCAGGGCAGGCTATGTCTCTACTTCGTCCCGTTGACGCTATGCCGCTTGGGTCGGCACGGCCTGACTAAGTCACTGGGGCCCAGTCGGTGGCTTCGCAGGAAGGAGGCAGGGACCGAGCAGCGAGCAGAGCCTTCGCTGTCTCATCAGTGTCGGGATGCTGCGGTCCTAGCACCTGACTACGACTATTTAGAACCCTTTCGAGCAGGTTTATTGCTGCGGTTCGATGTCCTTGCTCCGAGATCAGCACGCCCCAGTGATGTAGGTTGTCCAGGGTCACCTCGTGACTCACTCCGAGCACTTCTTCCACCGACCGTTGAACATCGCGGTACGCGTCGGCTGCAGCGGTGAGATTACCGCGTGCGTGCAAGAGGCGTGCCATGTTGTGGCGGCTGATCAAGGTATCGGGGTAAGCGCCGCCGAGAGTTCGTTCCTGTGCTGTCAAAGTGTCGCGCATGAGCTGTTCGGCAGCGTCGAGGTCGCCGCTTTCGAGCAGCGTGTCAGCCAGGTTCAGGCCCGCGCGGAGGGTGTCAGGATGCTCTTGGCCCAGAAGTCTTATACGGTCACGGTAATCCCTTTTCATGATGGACAACGCTTCAGCGTAGTGCCCCTGTAGGGAAAGGACGATGGCCAAGTTGCCTCTCGTGTGAGCAGTTTCTCGATGATTCTTTCCGAGAAGTCTCTCGCGTTTGAGTAGAACTTCGCGAAGCAAGTTCTCCGATTCCTTATAAAGTCCACGGCATTGCAGGATGGTGGCCAGATTGTGCTCGACACCGGCCACGATAGCCTCGCTCCGACCTAGCTTCGCGGCGGCGGCGATGGCGACCTCGCCCAACCGTTCAGCTTCCTGCCAGGCGTTGCTGAGTCGCAGCATTGCGACCAAGGGCGGCGCCAGCTCGAGCAGGCGCCGTTGGTCATGTTTAGGCTGCGTCGTCGAGTTGCTGAGGAGCGCTTCAAAATGTGCGGCTACCAGGCGCCAGATGGGCCAGTGGCTCGGGAGACGGAAGTCCAGCGTCCTGGCCCCTGCAGTGAGCATGTGTAGGGCCGCGTTCCAGTGAGATCTACTCCCCCGCTGAGACGCGGGAGTGTGCTGACGTATCGTCGTCGCGACCAGATCGTGCATCCGGATGCCCCGAGGTTCGGAAGGGGCGGACCAATCTATGAGCCCCATCCTGTCCAGGCCTTCCAAAGCCGCGACGTCTACGGCAGGAGTCTTCGCGCCTCGTCTACCCTTGACGGGAATCTCCGCGCGTAGCATCTCCGAAGGTACGACCTGCCCGCCAGCAAACTGGGCCAGTGTTCTCGCTACAGCCTGTGCGTGCGCGGTTCCCTGATCGGTGAGCGTGATCAGCGAAAGCTCCCACGTGCGTGTGATCATGTGACGTCCGTCCGCCTTGCTCCACGCCGGAGAGACAGGCTGTTCGGACACCGTGGAGGCGAAGTCGTTGTGCAGGGCGTTGAGGTAGGCGTTGAAGGTCCTGTGTCGGCTGCTTTTCGCGCCGATATGGATGCCGGCCAGATGTAACGCCAACGGTAGTCGGTTGAGCCGACGTCCCACCGCCAGCGCGGCAGCGCGATCGCTGTCACCTGGGACGAGGTCCATGAGGAGATCGGCTGCAGCATCGGGGGACAACGGGCCAAGGATGTGTAGCTCGCACAGGCGCCCCCATGTCGCCGGTGCCCTGTCTCGGGACGTCACGACGATGGAGCAGTTTCGGCTGGCTCGAATCCATCCGGTCCCGTCGGCGACATGGTCTCCGGCTATGGCCAGCACCGACTGCGGATCGTCGGCGTTGTCGATGATCAGCAGTCGGCCGCCGTCGGCCGCCGTTTGCTGGATGGCGTTCCAGAAGAGGTCCGCGGCGTTCCTGCGGCCAGACATGGCCTCGCGAATGGCCGGTTCCGGCACATTCAGCTCGTACTGTGCGATGCTCAGCATGGAGGTCATGAGGGTGACACGGTCGGCACCGTTCACCCACCAGATCGACGTGAACCTATCTCGCGAATCCTCGGCGAGTTTCAGGGCCAGTGTCGTTTTTCCGGTGCCGCCCAATCCCGCGATCACATGGACGTAGCTGGAGCCCGACGTAATGGCGCGGCCCAGTTGATCCAAAATTTCAACGCGTCCGTGTACTCGTGCTGGCAGGCGGCCTAAGGGTGGTTGGATCGAAGATGCCAGATGACCTGATGGGTGGGCCAAATGATCTTCTTGGAGAGGATCGGCAGCAGGTTTTTCGATCCCACGTCTCTGCGGCTTGGCGCGCATCTGGATAAAACCGGCAACCGCTGCTATGGGAATTCCCACGATCGTTGCTATGGCGCCTATGGCGTCCCAATCCATACATCAATGGTAGGCGGATAGTTGTACCCGCATCCAGAGGGCGGCGCATCTGATGGCTCCTCATCATGGAGGGCGCCTATTGGGCAGCTGGCACGAGCTGTATGGATGCGGACCGGCTTCTTAACGATCAATTCGCGTAGGTCGTGCCCGTTGAAGCAGTCCAGATAACCCTCGCTAAGGTCAGCCGATCATGCTCTGGATCTGATATGCGCAGCCCCAGGAGAGAGTAACCCCTGCTCCGCCGTGTCCGTAATTGTGGAGCAACTTGCGATCTGAATCCTCATCAACGCGGACGTAATCACGCGTGGGCCGTAGGCCAACGCGATGGTCGAGAACGCGGGCCTGCGCGAGTCGCGGTTCGACCGCACGGCAACGGGCGAGAATCGCATCGGCGGCCTGCTGATCGACGTCCAAAGAGTCGTCGCCGTTGATGGCGGTGCCGCCGAGGACGGCGATGTCACCGTGGGGGTAGATGCACAGCAGATCGGGCGACGTGCCGGTGTCCTCTGAGAAAAACTCGGTCAGACCGGGGTTGGTCACCACCACCTGCTGTCCGCGGATGGCGCGCACGCCAGGGTCGTGGGCGAGGGAGCGAGCCGACAGTCCTGTGCAGTTGACGATGGTGGCGGCCGGCTGTGCGTCCTCCAGGGAGGACAATGTACGAAGCTCGATGCTCACGCCGGCTGCATCGAGTCGACGCCGTTGGTAGCCGAGGTAGGTGGGCATGTCGATGAGCGGAACCGTGAACCGGTAGCCCGTCGTGAACCCCTCAGGGAGATCGGCGGGGGTGCACGTCTTGAAGCCGGGAAGCGTGGTGGCCCAGTCGGGCGGATTCTGGGCGGTGCGGGATGCCTCGATGCCGCTGGTGAGGCGGACGCCGGTGGCCGGGTCGGCGGCAAGCTCCTGGAAGGTCAGCAGAGACTCATAGCTCCACCGGTCGACCCTGTCCTTGGGCTCGACGAGGTAAGGACCCCACATGGCGCCCGCGGCCAGCGATATGACTCCCGGGAGTTCGGCGGTGATGACGTGCACGTTGTGGCCGGCTTCGGCCAAGACCACAGCAGTGGTCAGGCCCGAGACGCCGGCCCCGACTACGACAACGCGGTCAGAGGTCATATTCGGTGACTCTAACGCCGATCCGTCGCCTGCAAGGCGTGCTCCAGCCGGGGAAGAAAGCTGCGAACGTAGGGGTTGCGCTGTCGGCGGCGCAGGTCCACGGCCAGGCGCCGAAGCAGTTCCGTGCTGCGAGGTGAGCGGACGGTGCTCAGCCGTTCGGCGGCTGTCTCCCCGATATGGCAGGCGGCTTCGAGTTCACCCGTGCGCTGTTGCCGAGGGCGAGCCAGGCGCCCTCGTACAGGGCGCGCCGCTGGTGGGCCGCTTCCTGGCTCCGGTTGTGCGCACCGGTCTGCAGCAGCTCGATCCCCTGGTCGAGCAGAGTGCGTGCCTTCGTGGTAATGCCGTCGTCGTTGCGGGACATGCCCAGGTGGATGAGGGCATAGCCCGCCTGGCAGTCCAGGTGGTTGGGGGTGAGGAAGTACATCCAGCGCGGCTCGTGACCCGTGGGTGGCTGGTCCACAAGTTCGCGAGCCATGGTGCGGCTTCTCTCGAAGTCCGTGTGGCGGCCCGCCGTGGCGTACGCGAACGAGAGGCGGGAGAGGACCGAGGCCCGTACGGCGGGCGGGGCGGCGTCGCCTGCGCGGCGGGCCGCTTCCCCAAGGGTGATGGCGTCAGCGGGGTGATCGCGGCTGGCGGCCTGGAAGGACATGTCGGCGAGGATGTGGGCGCAGAGCGGCAGGTCGTTGACCTGGTGAGCGGCGCGCAGGGCGGTGACGAAGTAGCGCTGGGCCAGGCCATGGTGAGTGGCGTCGAAAGCCATCCAGCCCGCGAGCTGACCGACTTCCGCCAATGCTTGGAGAAGTCTGGCGGTCACGGCGGAGGAGCGGCCGCCCTCATGGAGCAGCAGAGCGATGCTGCGGAACTGGGCGCCGATGTAGCCGAGGTGGCGTGCGCCTCCGTGCTCGTCGTCGAGTGCTTGGAGCCGTGGCAGCTGGCTCTCGATCTGTTCGAGGAGGAACGCCTCGTTGGTGTCGGCAGGGGACTGTGAAAGGAAGCTGCCACGTCCGGCGGTGCCGTCGAGGTAGTCGGTGACGACGGCGGCCAGGCCCGACCCGGAAATGGCGAGGAACTGACGGCGGTCGACAAGCCCTCCAAGCACCCAATCCTCCACAATTTTCCATAGAGCTTGCGCGGTCCACGGCAGTTCCAGGCCGCCGCTCGCGGGGACGAGCATGGGCGAGTCCGGGGCACGTCCCTGCCACAGCTCGCCGACGGATATGACCCTCCCCGTTTCCTGGGAGAGCACGTACGCAGTCATTATCGGCAGGGGAGAGCGGGGTACGCGGGCGTGATCCCGCCAGTGGTAGGGAGCGGAGTCGGCGACGGTTCCCGGTCCGAAGACCTTGTTCAGCTTACGAGCCAGGGACTTCGGGCTCCATCCCAGTTCCGCCAGACACGCGGCGAGCACTGGGTTCGAGTGCTTGGGCTGCGGTGTCATGGCCGCTCACCTCGCTGTGGTGGGGGGTGGCTCGCATTTCGGAACCCCTTAATCATGTGCCCAGCCTGCAGTTTCGCGATGCGTCGCGCACGAAGTTGACCCAGTTGACCGGTTGACCACCTCGTCTCCCGCCTCCGTCCTGGGCTGTCGTAGAGGCAGCCGGAACGAGGCCACCGAGGAGGGATACGTGACAGTGATCGAGTCGACCGTGGTGACGAAGCCGACGTACCGAGTTGTCGTCGCTCTGCGGGACGGGTTCTACGGGGCGAGTTCGGGATCGGGGTTCAGCAACAGGGACTTCCTCATAGCGCTCACCCGGCTGCTTCCTCCCGGGTGCCTTGTCGTGATGCCTTCGAGAATCCAAGATGTGACACTGCCGCAGATGCTTACAATAATAGTGTGGCGCGGCTTTGGGCGAAGGAGCACAAAAAGCAACTGGATGCATGGAGTAAAGGTAAGGATATGCATCTTACTACACTGCAGGGAGACGGGGCCGTGAACTACCAATACAATTGGACGGCATGGTTTGATCGACTTCTTCCTGTAGCGCAAGACCTTTTCGAACAGAAGCAGCTTCGACGGCCCTATCTTCCCTCTGCGCCTTGCAGGGGAAAAGCTTGTTAGGGAGTTAGGTGGAGGCTGGAGCGAGCCGGTTGCTAGTCTGTCATATTTCTTTACCAAGGATGGCGTTCGCCTGATGGACCGTCTCTTGAGGATAGTTGCGACGCTAGTGATGATGACATCCGTCGTTAGTTGTTCGGTGTTAGGTATTGGTTGCGAAAAGAATGCAGCTCGAGATGTCGAAGAGTTGAAGCGCATTGTGCTGGCCTTATTGCCGGTATCGGTTTCCTCTACTATGCAAGAAGGTAACGGCTGCGACTCGGGCGATGGCGGTTATCTTCTATTTACTGCAGACAGGGAGACAAGTATTGATGGCCTTGAGAAGTCTTTTTTGGCAAAAGGGTGGAAAGAGATCAATCTGGCGCGCGATGATATAAGTCGTACGATTGTCGGTGGCGTTACCAAGCTGCATAACGGTCGAGATGTCAAAGTGGTCATTGGTTTGGCTGACGATTCCTCCAAAGTCAATATTTTTGTAACATATAGTGGGTAGGTGTATCTGCGCCTGTCGACATTCCATCCATGTAGGTCAAGACGCTTCTGAATACTCGTGGAGGACGCCGCCGACCAGGGCTGAAGCGTTCTCATGTGATGAGACCGAGTAGCTACAGTAGAGGCCGTCGGTTGGGTGGCTGCGGTAGTGATCGGTGGCGGCGACGATGTTGGTCCAGCCGATGAGGCGGGTCAGGCCAACGGCCCTGGCAGACGGGCCAGGTCGGCCTGCATGGCGAACAACTCGATGCACACCTTGCGAGTTCGGTGAGCAGCTTGTTGTACGCAGCCGTCAGCGCGGCGACGCTTACCTCGCCCGGGGGAGGCGGAGGTCCGCTGCCGTCACGCCATGCAAGGTGCCCGTCTCTGTCTTCGCGACGACCGGCCAGTAGTTCTTATGACAGAGCCATGCCATACCCCGCGTGACGCGTGATGGCCCGGCGCGGTCCTGAAGTCGGCGGAATTAAACGGTAAGCCGCAGCAGCGCGGCATCGAGGCGCGTCAGCGTTCGATTACGGCCGAGGATCTCCAAGGACTCGAACAGTGGTAGCCCGACAGTTCGCCCCGTGACCGCGACCCTGACTGGGGCCTGTGCCTTGCCCAGCTTCAGCCCGTGATTCTCGCCCACCGTCGTCAGCACGGTCTTCAGCTCATCGGCCTGCCATACGGCGTCGGCATAGGCAGCACGTACGTCACGCAACAGTTCCGTCGTGCCCGGCTTCATGGCCCTTGACCAGGACGGCTCGTCGAACACTGGCTCGTCCAGGAACAGGAAATCGACATAGTTTGTGATTTCCGACAGCAGCGTGAGGCGCGTCTGCGCCAGCGGAGCCATCTCCGCGAACACTTCAGCGTCGAACGCGTCGGCTCGCCACGGCGCATAGGGCTCGGCCAGCCACCGGGCGCAGGCGTCGATGAACTCCTCTGGTGACAGGGCGCGGATGTACTCGCCGTTGAACGCCGTCAGCTTCTTCACGTCGAAGAACGCTGGCGAGGTGTTCACGTCCTCGATCCGGAAGAGCCGCTCCATCTCCTCGTACGGCATGATCTCCCGGTCGTCGCCCGGCCCCAGCCCAGCAGCATCAGGTAGTTAACCATCGCCTCCGGGAGGAACCCGTCGGCCAGGTAGTCCTCCAGCGCCACCTTGTCGCGCCGCTTGGACAGCTTCTGCCGCTTGTCGTTGACGATGACCGGCAGGTGCGCCCATACCGGCGGCGTGGCTCCCAGGGCCTCCCACAGCAGTTGCTGCTTGGGCGTGTTCGACAGGTGCTCCTCGCCCCGGACCACCTGGGTGATGCCCTCATCTAGGTCATCGACCACGTTGGCGAGCAGGAACACCGGCGACCCGTCACCGCGGGCGATCACGAAGTCCTCGATAGAGGCGTTGGGGAAGATGGGCTTACCGCGGACGAGGTCCTCCACCACGGTCTCGCCCTCGTCCGGCGTACGGAACCGCAGCGCCCGTCCCTCGGAGAACCCCAGCCCCCGCTCACGGCAGAAGCCGTCGTACCCCAGATGCTCGGACCCGGTCCGCTCCTTGAGCTGATCGCGGGTGCAGTCGCAGTAGTACGCCCGCCCGGCCACATACAGCTGAAGCGCTGCTTCCGGGTGCCGCCCGGCGTTGTCGGACTGGAAGTACGTCCCCTCGAACGCCGGATCGTCGGCGCTGATCCCGATGGCCGCCAAGGCGTCGATGATGCCCTGTGTCCACTCGGGCCTGTTACGGGCCGTGTCGGTGTCTTCGATACGGAGCACGAAGGTGCCTCCGGATTGTCGCGCCACGGCCCAGTTGTAGAGAGCCGACCGCGCCCCGCCCACATGGAACATCCCAGTAGGAGAAGGCGCAAAACGCACGCGAACCGAAGACCTGGACACGCTGCACAAGCCTACCGGCCAGGTCAGGAGTACTTCAGTGATTTCTACGGTCGGGCCGCTGCTGCGGTCTGTGAAGCCGATAGCGGTGGCAACTGCAAGCGGCTGCGCGCGTTGGCAAACTGATCGTCTGTACGGGAGTCCGGCCACCGCCGGCTACCATCGCAGCCGTGTCGGGGACGAAACACTTCGGGCTGTTGCCGTCGAGGACGCCGAGTGACTGATGGTGATCCAAGCACGGTCCGCTCGGGTGCAATCTAGGTGGTGTCTCGCCGCGATCTTCTGGTGATCCGCGAACGGCACAGTGTCTCGCATGCTGCCCCGTCTATCAGGCTTGCTCTTATGTATGGTGGCCGCGCTGGCGGCGTGCGCCGTGGGGCCTGACTCCTCGCCGTCGGCTACCCCGAGCGTCCAGCAGGCGTCAGAGCCGGCTCCATCTCCCGTCGAGGTCAGTCTTCCGCCCGGCGTGCACCGGTATCAGGCCACGGAGCTGAGGCCAGGCGATTGCATCGACCCCTTGCCCGAGACGTCCCTGGTGACGGTCGTTCCGTGCGATCGGCCGCATGTGGCGGAGTTCGCCACCACGTATGTCATCCCTGACGGTCCGTTCCCGGGAGCGGGGGACATGCAGCGGCTGGCGGAGTTCGGGTGCACGCCGAGAATGCGGCTGGTGGAGAAGAGGAAGGACGAGGTCATCGTGAGCGGCCTCGTGCCTTCGGAGGCGAACTGGCCCCGGCACAGGACGATCTACTGCCTCGCGATCGCCGCCAGCCGCGGATCGTCGTTGGTTGGGCGGGTCATTTTGTAGTACGACATCCGGCGAGAGCCGGACAACGTGCTCAACAGATCCAATGGTTCTCTCGCGGCGACTGCAGACAGGGCCGAAGAACAGAGATCGAGGTTTTCGACGGGGACGTGTGATCGTTGTCCCGGCTCTTGCTTCACCACGCTCAAGCCAGTCGTACGCCGCCGGCCTTGGCCGGTCGGACGGCCAGTCGTCGGCCACTCGCCGGCCGATTGAGAGTGGCCGACCGTGACGGGGGTGCCGTCCCAGGTCGAAGGCGGAACAGGGCGGCCAGTGGGCGCCCCGACTGTACTGGCCTGTCCAGCATTGAGAAGTGGCGGGCTGCCTGCCGCACTGAATTAATCCAATTAATTCAACGTGCATATTATGAGTGCCGTCCTTGTTCCTTTGTTTTCCGCTTCGTTTTCAAGTGATTCAAAGATGGCTTATTGTCTAGGTTGGCGCTCTATTCCGGCGCCATTTCCTGGCTTCTGGATAATGGTAAAGAAATGCTCGATGTCGTTGATTCGCCCTCCAGTTCGCGATGTAATTGAAGTGAACAAAGGCAGTGCGGCGCAGAAATGGGCGTCGCGGAGATAGGGGAAATCATGTCGTACGCGGCTACCGGAAAGAGCGTTCCCGCCAACGTTCCGGGGGAGAGCCTGACGCCCGAGGACATGGCGCGGGTCACGTCGGAAGACTGGGCCGAACTGCGGCGGCTGGCGCGGGGCTACTGCCGTACGGTGGACGCCACGCGATCCCGTAAGCGAATGGACGGGAGCGCCACGATCATCAAGCAGGGGCACGCGCCCTTCGGCACCGACGACGTTTCGGATGACGTCACGCAGGATGCGGTGCTGCTCTTCGCGCAGCGGCTCCGGGCCATCTCCGCGTCCTGCCGCAACGCGCCTGAGAGCACCGCGGAGCAGCCCGTGTGGGTCTACGTTCGCCGGGATGGCGGTGAGATGACGATCTCCCGGACGACGCTCCACAGGTGAGCTGTGCGAGACGCCGCCGCGCGTAACGGCTACCGGGTCGACGTGCTTCCCGGCGAGGTCGAGGCCACGCCCAACGCCCAGGTCATGCGGCCCGTGCCGCGAACGGAGAACGTCACCCGGGCGGCTGCGGCGTTCTGCGCCGCCCAGAACAGCGCTGTCGTCTTCCGGCAGGCGTTCGGAGACGGTGAGGAATTCCCGGTCCTCCAGGATGTGATGGAGATCGCGGCGAAGGCCGATGATCTGGGACGGGCGGGGATCCTCAGCCAGGTTGCCCAGAAGCGGTACGGCGGCGCGTACGGTTCCCGGCGGGCCGTGATTCGAGCACGTGACGCCGCCCGCGGAATGGAAGGAACTGGCCGAGCGCATCGATGACGCCAGGAGCGACTTCCAGTACGACGGGTCCCCGGACGAGTAAGCGATGACGAAGAGGGCCTCAGAGAAACTCTGAGGCCCTCTTTTTATGTCGCTTTCGGCATGGGATACCTGCGGCGGAAAGTCTTCATCAGAGGTGGACGGCCGGACGGTTGGGATGGGGCGGCGGACGTATTTAAGTGAGAGCGAGAATCGCGACTTAGCGGCAGTCGCAACTGGCATCCAAGACACTTTCTAGCGGACGGATGAGCCGTTCCCGTCACCGTATTCAAGTGAACACATCGCTACGCCGCGCCCGTCCGCCGCTCTTCTCGCCTCGCGGCGCTTAAACAGCGCACGGCAAATACACCTCATCCAGCCCTGGCCGTCGTCCAGGCTTCATCACGCCTGGAGGTTTCTCATGAGCACCGCACTGTCCCACTGGCAGTCGGCATGCCGCCGCCCACCCAAGCGGCAGGAATCCGGGGGATGTCTGGTCGATCTCCACCCGCCCGCTACGCGCGGCACACTTCGCGGCCTTCCCCATCGACATCCCGCTCAAGGCCATCGCCGCCGGCTGCCGCCCCGGCGGCAAGGTCCTGGATCCGTTCATGGGCAGCGGCACCACCGGCATCGCCGCTCGGCAACTCGGCCGCACCTTCGCCGGCATCGAACTCAACGCCGACTACTGCGACCTGGCCCGCACCCGCATCACCGAGGCAGGTGGCCAGGGTGGCTGAACAGCTACAAAGGGCCTGCTCAGGGCCTCCGACAAAGGGTTCGGAGGCGTACCCTGCAGGGCCCGGATCGAAGGGGCATCTTCGCGAGCATCGGGAGCTGCGCGTGGAGATCCCCGAGACGTGTCCGGTACTGACCGCTGGAGCGGCACGTGCACTCCTGCGGATTCTCCAGAAGTCCAACGCCGCGCTGGCGGAGCGTCAGCCGGAAGAAAGGAAGCCTGAATGATCCCGTTCGCCTTCTGGGGCCGGGTGTCCACGGAGGACAACCAGGACCCCACCTCGTCGCGGAACTGGCAGCTGTCCCGGTCCCGGACCTTGATCGAGCCTCACGGGGGTGTGATCGTCGCGGAGTTCTTCGACATCGACAAGTCCCGATCGATCCCGCCGCAGCGCAGGCCGCGCGCTGGAAGCCTACTGGACGAGTTGAGCAACCCCACCCGAGGGTTCGACGCCGTCGTGGTCGGCGAACCGCAACGTGCCTTCTACGGCAACCAGTTCGGGCTGACCTTCCCGCTGTTCGAACACTTCGACGTCCCGCTGTGGGTGCCCGAGATCGGAGGCCCCATCGATCCGGCCAACGAGGCGCATGAACTGATCATGTCGATGTTCGGCGGCATCAGTAAGGGCGAGCGGAACCGCATCAAGCTGCGGGTCCGCACCTCGATGGCCGCACTCGCCCAGATGGAGGGCCGTTATCTCGGAGGGCGCCCGCCGTACGGGTATCGCCTGGTCGATGCCGGTCCGCATCCCAACCCGGCCAAGGCCGCGGATGGCAAGCGCCTGCGCCGCCTGGAGCCGGACCCGCTCACCGGCCCCGTCGTGCAGCGCATCTTCGCCGAGTTTCTCGGAGGCAGGGGGCTGCTCGCCGTCGCGGAGAAGCTCACCCGCGACGGCATCCTGTGTCCCTCGGCCTATGACAGGGCCAGGAACCGCCATCGCAGTGGGATCGCCTGGTCGAAGGCGGCGGTCCGAGCGATCCTGCTCAACCCTCGCTACACCGGTCGCCAGGTCTGGAACCGGCAGCGGAAGGACGAGGTGCTCATCGACGTCAATGACGTCGCCCTCGGGCACATGACCAAGCTCCGCTGGAACGACTCGGACAACTGGATCTGGTCCCAGCAGGCCGCCCATGAGGCGCTGGTCGAAGAGGAGACCTTCGCTCAGGTGCAGGCGCTGCTGTCGGCCCCTGGAAGCGCCCAAGAAGGACGCAAGCCGCGCCGGACTCCCCGCCCGTACATCTTTCGCGGACTGCTGTTCTGCGGCATCTGCGAGCGGCGCATGCAAGGCAGCTGGAACAACGACAAGCCGCACTACCGCTGCGTCTTCCCACGCGAGTACGCGCAGGTCAACCAACTCGATCATCCACGCTCTGTCTATGTCAGAGAGGAACTCATCGTCGAGCCCCTGGACACGTGGCTGGCCACGACCTTCGATCCCGAGCACCTTCCGGACACCATCCGGGCGATGGCCGACGCCCAGCTCGCCGACGACCACCGCCTGGCCGAAGCCGAATCCGTCCGCGAGGTCGTGGCCGAGTGTGAGCGCAAGCTGACCTCCTACCGCGCCCTCGTCGACGCGGGGAGTGACCCCGCTGTCGTCGCCGGATGGATCGCCGAGACGGAGGCGAGACGGAAGGTCGAGCAGATGCGCCTCGACCGGGTGATGAGCAAGATCCCGAAACGACTCACAGAAGAGGAGCTAGCCGCGATGGTGGCCACGATCGGAGACCTGCGCAGGGCACTCCGTAACGCGGATCCGAAAGACAGGGCCGAGGTGTACGGAGAGCTCGGACTGCGCCTGACCTATGAACCGGCCAGAAACGCAGTGATCGCCCAAGCTCAGCTTGGACGATCATGTACGGAAATGTGTCCGAGGGGGGACTTGAACCCCCATGCCCATCACTGGGCACTAGCACCTCAAGCTAGCGCGTCTGCCTATTCCGCCACCCGGACTTGGTGCCTGCACGCGGGACCGTCATCTCGCGTCGGCTCCGTAAGGTTAGCAAACTCTGAGCAGTGCGTCATACCAAGTATCGCGACCTTGCCGGCGACGGGTCTTCGCCCGCTCGAGCAGAGGCTCCGATGGGGTGGGCATGGGGGCTCGCGGAGGTGGGTGGGGTGGTTGGGGAGGGTTTGGGGTGAGGGTGGTTGGCCAAATTCTGGGTCTCGGGTGAAAAGCTCTTGCGGCAACCTTGAGTGCTGCTACGGTTACGGAACGTTGAGGGGTGAGTCCACGGACCGGCCTCACGTTGTGAGGCCGGTTCTGGATGCTCGGGAGGAATTGTGGCGCGTGAGGCGGTGTGGCGGCAGAGGGCTCAGGCCCTGGCTGTCCGCCGCCCTCGTGTGATCACCCCGGCGCAGGACGTGACCACCGATCGGGCTGACCGGATGGCGCGGTTCGCGGCCGGCGCTCGTCGGGTCGTCGTGCGGGCAGCCGCTGTCGGCGCCCTGGTGGCCACCGGCTGGCTGCTCGCTGTCCTGTTCGGCACGTTCACCGCCGCCCCGGCGGCCGCGGATTCCACCGCGGCGACAGGGAGGGCGGCGGACGCGAGTGCGGAGACGGGAGCGGCAGCGGCCACCACAGCGGCGGCGAGAGCGGCTCTGTCCGGGGTCGCGCAGCAGTCCCTCCTCGATCCCGGCCACGCCTCGGCGTCGGAGAACGCCGAAGCCATGGCCGGACGTACGGTCGACGGCCTCAACAGCCAGCAGGATCCTGGCCTGCCTGTACCTTCTTCCGCCGGAGAGATCCTGGACACCAATGGTCTGGTGCCCAACGGCGGTGGCAGCGGTCCCCTCGGGGCCGCGACCGGGGATGTCGCGCGGTCAGGGTTCGACCCGCGGCTCCAGGCTGGGCGCGCCCCCCTGGCGCGCCTGCTTCCCCCCGTCGTCCGCACAGCGGCGGACGACCCCTCCTTCTCACCCGACTGATTCCCCGCCTGATCCCAGGCCGGTCCCAGAGTCTGTTCTCCCGCCCGGTCCTCGGCTGGTCCTCGTGCGATTCAGCTGATCCCCCGTCGAGGGCCGCGGTCGAGTTCGAGCGGGTCCGGTACGTGGGCGCCGGGACATGGCCGACCGTAGGAGAGGTCGAGCCGAGCCGGCAGGCCGGAATCAGGGCAGAGCGGCGGAGCGTGGCATGAATCCCTCCGTCCGCAGGTGAAGGACATCACGTTCGACTGGTTCGCGAATCCGAGGTCTCCGCTGTGCGCGTAACCTCGCACGGCTTCGGGCTGCCCGCGAACCGTTCAGGTATCCCCCCAAAAACCACTAGGAGCATCCATCATGCGTACGTGGGCGAAGGCAACGAGCCCTGCGGCTCTCCTGGCCGTGGCTGTCATGTCGTTCGGCGGCGGCACCGCGCTGGCCGACACCTCCGGCGACGGGTCCGTCGCGGGCGGCAACCAGGTCGACCTGCCGGTCTCCATCCCGATCGACATCAGCGGCAACGCCATCGCCGCGGTCGGCAAGTCGGAGGCCACCTCCCAGGGCGGCGCCGAGGTGGTCAACCCGGGCCGGCCCGGAATCCCCAACGAGACGTCGGGCAACGGGTCCGTCGGCGGCGGCAACCAGGTCAACGCGCCGATCAGCGTCCCGATCAACGCCTGCGGCAACGCGGTCTCGCTGATCGGCAAGTCCGACGCGGGCTGCAAGGGCGGGGCCACCGTTCGCAACCAGGGCAAGGGCGGGGCCGGCGGCAACCGTACCTCCGGCGACGGCAGCGTGCTCGGCGGCAACCAGATCACCGCGCCGATCAGCGCGCCGATCAACGCCTGCGGCAACGCGGTGGCGATCTTCGGCGACGCGACGGCGGGCTGCAAGGGCGGATCGGCCGTGCACAACACCGGCGTGGGGGCGGGCGGCAACCGTACCTCGGGCAACGGGTCGGTGCTGGGCGGCAACCAGGTCGTCGCGCCGATCAGCGCGCCGATCAACATCTGCGGCAACTCGGTCGCGGCGGTCGGCCGGGCGTTCTCCGGCTGCGCCGGCGGGTCGTCCGTCACCAACAACGGCGGGCCCGGCCACCACTACCGCGCCCGCCACCACGCTCCCGGCTCCACCGGCAACGACACCGACGGGCGCTTCGGGGTCGGCAGCGGCAACCAGGTCATCGCCCCGATCAGCCTGCCGGTCGAGGCCTGCGGCAACGCCGTGGGCAACGCGGTCGCCGGGTGCAAGGGCGGCGCCGAGGTGCACAACACCCGCGGCGGTTCGGGGGCAGGCGGCAACCGTACCTCGGGCACCGGGGGTGTGCTGAGCGGCAACCAGGCGGTCGCGCCGATCAGCGCGCCGATCGACGTCTGCGGCAACGCCGTGGCCGTGCTCGGCCACGCGTTCGCCGGCTGCAAGGGCGGAGCCGTGGTGAAGAACGGCGGCAAGGGCGCCGGCGGCAACCGTACGTCCGGCGCCGGCGGGGTGCTGTCGGGCAACCAGGTGATCGCGCCGATCACCGCCCCGATCAACGTCTGCGGCAACGCGGCCGCCGTGCTCGGCGCGTCGCGGGCCCACTGCAAGGGCGGCGCGGGCGTCTGGCCGCACCACGGGGTCGGGGGCGGCGGCAACCGTACGTCCGGCGCCGGCGGGGTGCTGTCGGGCAACCAGGTCGTGGCCCCGATCAGCGCGCCGATCAACGTCTGCGGCAACGCCGCGGCCGTTCTGGGCGACGCCGCCGCCGGGTGCCTCGGCGGTTCGAACGTCGGCCGGCCCGGCTTCCAGCGTCCCGACGGGTTCGAGCGCTTCGCCCGGTTCAACAGCAAGGTGTCGGGCGCCAAGGGCGGGGCGCTGCCCATCACGCCGTCCCTGCCGGTCCTCGGCGGGGTGCAGGAGGTCGGTGGCAAGGTCGGCGGCCTCACCCAGGGGCTCGGCGGCGCGAACGACCTGACCAAGCAGCTCCCCGACGTGACCAAGCAGCTGGAGAGTGTCGGCGGGGTCACCCACCAGCTCCCCGTCGTCGACGACGCCGCCAGGACCTTCGGCCTGCCCCAGCTCCCCGAGCTGCCCGGCATGCCCGCCGCCCCGGCCAAGCCGAAGCGCACCGCGGTCTCCGCGCCGGTCGACAGCAAGGGCCGCTCGGTCGCGCCCCGGTCGAGCTCCCCGCTCGCCCCGGCCACCGACCTGGTCGCCTCCACCCCGATCGGCGGGGCCGTCAACTCCACCACCCGCGCCCTGCCGGTGCCCCAGCTCGGCCTGATGAGCGCCGAGCAGCCCGCGGGCGTGACCGGGATGAACTCGGGCTCCCTGCTCGCGCTGCTGGCCGGCGCCATGCTCGCCGCCTCGGCGACGCTCTTCGGCGTCACCCGCCGGTTCCGGATCGGCCGTAAGTAAGGGATCAGGAAGTACGTAACACAGGACGGCTTCCGCTCACAGCCTGTGAGTAGGCGGCGGTAGACGCTTTGCCCGTTCCGGGGGCGCGGCCCGGGGCGGGCAAAGCCATGTTCGCGTTCAAAGCGTGCTGCGTACCTTCATGATCTTGCGCCGCAGGCGGACGCGTCGGCTGCCGTCGGGGTAGACCCGGACGCGCGCGAGCTCCCACTGACCGTACTCTGCGTGTTCGGTCAGCAGTTGACGTGCTGCTTCGCGAGTGAGATCGCGTGGAATGAAGATATCCATGTAGGAGTAGTCGAGCACAACGATTAGTCTCCAGGGTGAGTCAGGGCGCCAGGCCGCTCGATGGGCCTTATTCTGCGTGCTTGCGGGTGGACCCGGAAGCTAGTGGGTAGCCCGGGGGAAGGAAATTTCCGCGAGTCGGGTTACCTTTCAGATCTGTGCCGACTCCCGGCAGGGGGATTTGCAAGCGAACAGCGAGGTAGGAAGCAGCGTGCCAGCCAAGAACGGCAGCGCCGGCGGAACACGCCTGGTGATCGTCGAGTCGCCCGCCAAGGCGAAGACGATCGCGGGGTACCTCGGGCGCGGCTACATCGTCGAATCGAGCATCGGTCACATCCGCGACCTGCCGGAGAAGGCCGACGACATCCCCGAGAAGTACAAGGGGGCGCCGTGGGCGCGTCTCGGAGTGAACGTTGAGCACGAGTTCGAACCGCTGTACGTCGTCAACCCCGACAAGAGGTCGCAGGTCAACAAGCTGCGGCAGCTGCTCAAGGACGCCGACGAGCTCTATCTGGCCACTGACGAGGACCGCGAGGGCGAGGCCATCGCCTGGCACCTGCGCGAGGTGCTCAAGCCCAAGGTGCCCGTGCACCGCATGGTGTTCCACGAGATCACCCCGCAGGCGATCCGCGACGCCGTGGCCAACCCGCGCGACCTCAACCTCCGCCTCGTGGACGCCCAGGAGACCCGGCGCATCCTCGACCGCCTCTACGGTTACGAGGTCAGCCCCGTCCTGTGGAAGAAGGTCAAGCCCAAGCTGTCCGCGGGCCGGGTGCAGTCGGTGGCGACGCGGCTGGTGGTGGAGCGCGAACGGGAGCGCATAGCGTTCACGGTCGCCCACTACTGGGACCTTCAGGCGCTGTTCGACACGGGCAAGGCCGACGAGCGGCCGCGCGACTTCACCGGCACGCTGACCGGGGTCGACGGCAAACGGGTGGCGCAGGGTCGCGACTTCGCCAGCACCGGCCAGCTCAAGGGCAACGCCGACGTGCTGCACCTGTCGGAGGCCGCCGCGGGCGAGCTGGCCGGCCGGTTGCAGGGGGCGTCGTTCGCCGTCAAGTCGGTCGAGCGCAAGCCGTACACGCGCAAGCCCTACGCGCCGTTCAGGACGACCACGCTGCAGCAGGAGGCCAGCAGGAAGCTGGGCTTCTCCGCGAAATACACGATGCAGGTGGCGCAGCGGCTCTATGAGAACGGCTTCATCACCTACATGCGTACCGACAGCATCACGCTGTCGGAGACGGCGGTCGCGGCGGCGCGGTCGCAGGCCGTCAAGCTGTACGGCGCCGCGTACGTCCCGGACAAGCCGCGCGTCTACTCCAGCAAGGTGAAGAGCGCGCAGGAGGCGCACGAGGCGATCCGGCCGTCGGGTGAGGAGTTCCGCACGCCGGGCGAGACCGGGCTCTCCGGCGACATGTTCCGCCTGTACGAGCTGATCTGGCAGCGCACCGTCTCCTCCCAGATGAAGGACGCGGTCGGCGAGTCGGTCACCGTGAAGGTAGGCGGCAGGTCGTCGGCCGGCGAGGACGTCGAGTTCAGCGCGTCCGGGCGGACGATCACGTTCTACGGCTTCCTGAAGGCGTACGTCGAGGGCGCCGACGACCCCTCGACCGACCGCGACGACTCGGAGAAGCGGCTGCCGAACCTGGTGGAGGGCGACGCGCTCAGCGTGACGCGCCTCGACGTGGCCGGCCACTCGACCAAGCCGCCGGCCCGCTACACCGAGGCCTCGCTGGTCAAGGAGCTGGAGGATCGGGAGATCGGGCGGCCGTCGACGTACGCCTCGATCATCGGCACCATCCTCGACCGCGGTTACGTGTTCAAGAAGGGCACGGCGCTGGTGCCGTCGTTCCTGGCGTTCGCCGTGGTCAACCTGCTGGAGCAGCATTTCGGCAACCTGGTCGACTACGACTTCACCGCCGACATGGAGAAGGTGCTCGACGACATCGCCAACGACCGGGCGGAGCGCGTTCCCGAGCTGCAGCGCTTCTACTACGGCGGCGGCGACGACGGCGACGAGGGCCTGAAGGAGATGGTCACCGACCTCGGTGACATCGACGCCAAGGAGATCAGCTCGTTCCCGGTCAGGGGCAGCGACATCGTGCTGCGGGTCGGGCGTTACGGGCCCTACCTCGACCGCGACGGCGCGCGGGTCAACGTGCCCGAGGACATGACGCCCGACGAGCTGACGGCGGAGAAGGCCGAGGAGCTGTTCTCGCGGCCGACGGGTGATCGGCAGCTCGGCGCCGATCCGGTGACGGGTCACATGATCGTGGCCAAGGACGGGCGTTACGGGCCCTATGTGACGGAGGTCCTGCCCGAGCCGGCCGCCGACGAAGAGGCGCCCAAGCGGCGGACGAAGAAGGCGGACGCGGTCAAACCGCGTACGAGCTCGCTGTTCAAGACGATGTCGCTCGACACGATCACGCTGGACGACGCGCTCAAGCTGCTGACGATCCCGAGGGTCGTCGGCGAGCTGGAGGGCGAGGAGGTCGTGGCGCACAACGGGAAGTTCGGCCCCTACCTGAAGAAGGGCACCGACTCCCGCTCGCTGGCCTCCGAGGACGAGCTGCTGACGGTCACCATCGACAAGGCGAAGGAGCTGTTCGCGCAGCCCAAGCAGCGGGGCAGGGGCCGGGCGGCGGCCGCGGCGCCGCTGCGCGAGCTGGGCGACGACCCCAACTCGAAGAAGCCGGTCGTGGTCAAGGAGGGGCGTTTCGGGCCCTACGTGACCGACGGCGAGACCAACGCGTCCCTGCGCAAGGGCGACACGGTCGAGGACATCACGATCGAGCGGGCGGCCGAGCTGCTGGCCGAACGACGTGAGCGGGCGCCCGCGCCCAAGAAGACGACCACGCGCAAGGCGCCGGCGAAGAAGGCTCCGGCCAAGAAGCCCGCGGCGAAGTCGTAGATCACCTTCCGGCGGCCGCCGTGGCTGGGGCCGCCGGAAGGTCGGTCGCGGCAGCCGGGCCGTCGGAAGGTCGGCCACTACGGCCGCCGGAATCTTGGGCGCCGGAATCTTGGGCGCCGGAAGTAGCATCGTTCATGTGTTCGTCCTGTTCTTCGTGGCCTTGGTGCTGCTCGCGCACTGGTACCTGTGGTTTCGGCTGGTGCGCCGCACGACCGTTCCCGGGAGGCTGCGCAAGACGCTGACCTGGGGTCTTGTCGCGCTGTTCGCGGTCCTCGTGGCGACGTTCGTGGGCAGCAGGATGGGGCTGGAGAGCTGGGTGGCCTGGCCGGGGTTCATCTGGCTGGCGGTGATGTTCTACCTGGTCGTGATCCTCGTCGTGCTGGAGGTGCCGCGGGCGGTCGTGGCGGCTCTCGTGCGGCGTGCGGGGCGGCGGCGGGAGCCGCAGAGTGTGGCGGCGCCGCCTGTCGCGGTGCCGGCCGGGGCGGGTGCTGGGGCTGGTGCCGGTGCTGGGGTCGGGGTGCCCGCTGACGTCGCCGTGGACGTTCCCGTCGCGTCTTCGATGAGCAGGCGGCTCTTTCTCGACCGCGCCACCGCCGCGGTCTCCGGGGTGGGCGCGCTGGGCACGGTCGGGTACGGGATGGTCAGCGCCCTGGGCGATCCCGTGATCGAGCCGGTCAAGGTCACGCTGCCGAAGCTCGATTCGCGGCTCGCCGGCCTGCGGTTCGCCGTGGTGAGCGACATCCATCTCGGGCCGCTCACGGGCATCGGGCACACCGAGCGGATCGTCCGGATGATCAACGGGCTCGAGGCCGACGTGGTCGCGATCGTGGGCGACCTGGTGGACGGGTCGGTGGCGCAGCTCGGGGCGCTGGCCCGGCCGCTCAAGAGTCTCGAATCCCGATATGGCGCTTATTTCGTGACCGGTAACCACGAGTACTTCACGGCTGAGGGGCCGGGGGAGTGGGTCGAGGAGCTGGCCGAGCTCGGCGTACGCTCGTTGCGAAACGAGCGGGTGGAGATCAGGCACCAGGGCGCCGTGCTCGACCTGGCCGGCGTCAACGACATCGGCGGCGCCGCGGCCGGTGAGTCGCCCGACTTCGCCAAGGCGCTCGGGGGGCGCGAGCCCGGCCGCTCCACGGTGCTGCTGGCGCACCAGCCGATCCAGGTCAAGGAGGCCGCGCGGCACGGCGTCGACCTGCAGCTCTCCGGCCACACGCACGGCGGGCAGATCGCGCCGTTCGACCTGGTGGTGGGGCTGCAGCAGCCGGTCGTGTCGGGGCTGGCGACCGTGGACGGGGTGCAGGTGTACGTCACCAGGGGAGCGGGCTTCTGGGGCCCGCCTGTGCGCGTCGGGGCGCCGCCCGAGATCACGATTCTCGAACTGCGCGGCTGACCTTTCGTAATCCGGTGGTCACGCCATGCCATGATGGCGTACAGTATCCGAGCGGATACTTTCGGAGGTGTGGTCATGGTCTCCTCGCCGTTGGAGCGAGCGCTGCGGCAGGACGTGGCCTTCTGGGCCAGACGCGGCGGGCTGCTGTTCAAGCAGGCCAGGCATGCGGCCAGCCTCAACCAGAAGGCGCTGGCCAGTGTGAGCGGCACCTCGCGCACGACGCTGTCGGCGTACGAGCACGGCAGGAAGTCGCCGACGCTGGAGACCGCGGGGCGCATCCTCGACGCCGCCGGGTTCCGGCTGGTGCTGGAGGCCAAGGTCGAGTGCGTGACCCGGGTGACCGGTGAGGGGCGGACCGTCCACGTGCCCACCCGGCTGGGCCGGCTGCCGGTGGCGGCGGCGCTGGGGTCCGTGCGGGTCGGCGGGCGCGACTACGATCTGTCCGACCGGGACGAGCGCCGGGCGGCCTACACGGCGTTGCTGTGCGAGGGCGAGCCCGGAGAGCTGCTCGCTCACGTCGACGGTGTGCTGCTGATCGACCTGTGGGACGAGCTCGCTCTGCCCGACGACGTCAGGGCCGAGTGGCGGCCATTGGTGGAAGAGGCGCGACATGAGGCCGGAGTTATGAATTGAGAAGGTTTTCGGGGGCCTATTCGAGTGGCGAAACCTGCGCCCGAGCCCGATCACGTAATACTCTCAGCCACGAGCAGCCGGGAATATCCGGCTCGTCTTGTCCCCTCCCTTCCGGTCGACACCTGGATACGCTGAAATCATGACTGCCCTTGGCCGTAGCCGCTCGACCCATGTGCTGGCCAATGCGCCGTTTCGACGGCTGTGGACGGCCATGTCGGTGTGCAGTCTGGGCGACTGGCTCAACCTGCTGGCGCTGACGGCCCTCGCGGCCAACCTCACTCAGGGCGACTACCGGGTGCAGTCGCTCGCCGTCGGCGGCGTGTTCGTCGCCAAGATGTTGCCGGCCGTGCTGCTCGGGCCGCTGGCCGGCGTCTTCGCCGACCGGTTCGACCGGCGGCTGACGATGTTCTCGGCCGACCTGGCCAGGTTCGCGATCGTGCTGTCGATCCCGTTCGTGGGCAGCTACCAGTGGGTCATCGCCGCGACTGTCCTGGTCGAGTGCGTCAACCTGTTCTGGGTCCCGGCCAAGGACGCGACGGTGCCCAACCTGGTGCCGAAGGCGCAGCTCGAGTCGGCCAACCAGCTCAACCTGCTGGTCACGTACGGCACCGCGCCGGTCGCGGCGATGCTGTTCGCCGCGCTGTCGGTGGCGGGCGACCTGATCGGCGGGGTGGTGCCGTTCATCGAGGGGCGCGACGCCACGGGGCTCGCGCTGATCGTCAACGCGTGCGCCTACCTCGTGTCGGCCTTCCTCATCTTCACCCTGCGCGACATCCCCAGGCGTGACGGCACGATCTCGACGCCCTCCGTGCTCAAGCAGGTCGTCGAGGGCTGGCGCTTCGTCGGCGGCAACCGGATGGTGCGCGGCCTGGTCATCGGCATGCTGGGCGCGTTCGCCGCGGGCGGGGCGGTCGTCGGCGTGGCCAAGGTCTACGTGGCGACCCTCGGCGGCGGCGACGCGGCCTACGGCGTGGTGTTCGGCGCCGTCTTCGTCGGCATGGCGCTCGGCATGTTCTTCGGGCTGCGGCTGCTGCGCGAGCTGTCCAGGCGGCGGCTGTTCGGGCTGTCCATCACCGTCGCCGGGCTGGTGCTGCTCGCCATCGCGCTGGTGCACAACCTGGTGATCGTGGTCATGCTGACCGTGGTGCTGGGTGCGTGCGCGGGCATCGCCTGGATCATCGGCTACACGCTGATCGGGCTGGAGGTCGAAGACGGGCTGCGCGGCCGTACGTTCTCGTTCCTGCAGTCGACGGCGCGGGTGACGCTGCTGCTGGTGGTGTCCCTGGCCAACCCGCTGGCCGCGCTCTTCGGCCTGCACGTGCTGGAGTTCGGCACGCTCAGCTACCGCTTCGACGGCACCAACCTGGTGCTGGTGGTCGGCGGGGCGCTCGCGGTGGGCGTCGGCATCCTGGCGCTGCGGCACATGGACGACAGGAAGGGCGTCTCCCTGGCGGCCGACCTGATCGCGGCGGTGCGCGGCGAGCGCTTCCCGGCCGAGTCGGCCGAGCATGTGCCCGGGCTGTTCGTGGCGTTCGAGGGTGGCGAGGGCTCGGGCAAGACCACGCAGTCGCGGCTGGTCGCGATCTGGCTGCGCGACCAGGGCTACGACGTCGTGCAGACCCGTGAGCCCGGCTCGACCAAGGTCGGCATGCGGCTGCGCGCGATCCTGCTCGACGCGGCCGAGCGCGGGCTGTCCGCGCGGGCCGAGGCGCTGCTGTACGCCGCCGACCGGGCCGAGCACGTGGAGAAGGTGATCAGGCCGGCCCTCTACCGGGGCTCGCTGGTGGTCACCGACCGCTACGTGGACTCGTCGCTGGCCTACCAGGGCGCGGGCCGTTCGCTCGACCCGGCCGACGTGTCCAAGATCAACGCCTGGGCGACCGGCGGGCTGGTGCCGCACCTGACCGTGCTCATCGACACGCCGCCCGAGGTCGGGCTGGCCCGGCTGGGCGGCGCGGCCGACCGGATCGAGTCCGAGCCGCTGGAGTTCCACGAGCGGGTGCGCAAGGAGTTCAGGGCGCTCGCGGCGGCGGCGCCCGAGCGCTACCTCGTGGTCGACGGCACGATGCCGCAGGAGGCGATCACCCGCCGGATCCAGGACCGGATCAGGGAGATCCTGCCCGACCCGGTGCCGAGGGAGTCGGAGGACATCACGGGGACGATGCCCGCCATCCGCGACTAGCCTTACCCCGTGACTGTTTTCGATGACCTCGTAGGGCAGGAGCAGGCGGCGGCCGTGCTGTCGCGGGCCGCGGCGGCGGCCGGCGAGGTCGTCGCGGGCGGGCGGGGCGCCGGCATGACGCACGCCTGGCTGTTCACCGGCCCGCCTGGCTCGGGCCGGGAAGAGGCCGCCCGCGCCTTCGCCGCGTCCCTGATGTGCCCCCAGGGCGGCTGCGGCCACTGCGACCAGTGCCACCAGGTGCTCATCGGCTCGCATCCCGACCTGGAGTCCGTACGCCCGCAGGGGCTGTCCTACAGCGTCAAGCAGACCAGGGAGCTGATCCTGCGCGCGGCCGGGGCGCCGACGCAGGGGCGGTGGCGGGTCATCCTGTTCGAGGACGCCGACCGGGCCACGGAGTCCGCCGCTAACGCCCTGCTCAAGGCCGTGGAGGAGCCGCCGCCCCGTACGGTGTGGCTGCTTTGCGCGCCCGCCCCCGACGACCTGATGATCACTATCAGGTCCCGGTGCCGCGTCGTCAACCTCACCACCCCCGCGACGGAGGCCGTCGCCCACGTGCTGGCCACCCGCGACAGCGTGCCCTGGGAGACCGCCAGGTTCGCCGCCAGAGCCGCCCAGGGCCACATTGCCAGAGCCCGCTCCCTGGCGCTCGACGAGGGCGTCAGGAGCCGCAGGGAGGCGGTGCTGAGCATCCCGCGCACGCTGACCGGGGTCGGCGAGTGCGTGTCCGCCGCCGAGCGGCTGGTGAAGACGGCCGAGGAGGAGGCTGCCGCCGCCACGGCCGCGCTCAACGAGAACGAGACGGCGGAGCTGCGCAAGCTGTACGGGGAGGGGTCCACCGGCAAGGGGCTCAACCGGGGGCTCGTGCGCGGCGGGGCCGGGGCGCTGAAGGAGCTGGAGGACCGGCAGAAGTCGCGGGCCACCCGGATCAAGCGCGACTCGCTCGACTCGGCGCTGCTGGAGCTCGTGGCCTTTTATCGTGATGTGCTGACGCTGCAGTTCGGGGCGGCCGGGGTCGAGCTGGCGAATGACGACATCCGGTTCGATCTCGACCAGCTCGCGCGCGCTTCGACGCCCGAGGAGACGCTGCGGCGGATCGACGCGATCATGCAGTGCAGGGAACGGCTGGCGGCCAACGTCAACCCGCAGATGGCCGTCGAGGCGATGATGCTGGCGCTGCGCTGAGAGGTTGTCCACAGGGCGGCCGGTGGGCGACCGGCGGTTGCTTCGGGGACCGCAAGATGTTCCGGTGATCCAAGCAGCAGACGAGGCCCCCAGACGTCTCTGTTACGTGGAAGCCGAACTACTCATCAAGCAGGACGCTCGGGCCGCGCCTCAGGTCGATGTGGCGGCGATCTTCGCCGACCACCACGTCGGTCTCGTGCGCCTGGCGCTCATCATGGTCGGCGATCAGGCCACCGCCGAAGACGTCGTGCAGGAGGCGTTCGCGCGCACCCACGCCGGCCGGGCCCGGCTGCGTGACGCCGACCGGGCGCTCGCCTACGTGCGCTCCGCGGTGCTCAACGGCTGCCGGTCGGTGCTGCGCAGGCGGGCGACGGTGTTCAGACGGGCGGTGCCGTACGAGGCGCCCGTGTGGTCGGCGGAGAGCGCCGCGATGCTGGGCGAGGAGCGGCGGGAGGTGCTGCTCGCGCTGCACGGGTTGCCGCGCAGGCAGCGGGAGGCGTTGACGCTGCGCTACTACTTCGATCTCGCCGACCGGGAGATCGCCGAGACGATGCGGGTCAGCGCGAGCACGGTGAGGTCCACGATCACGCGAGGGCTGGCCGCCCTCGGGCGGGTGCTTGGGGAGGAATCATGAACAGTCCTGTGGAAGACCGACTGCGGCAGGCCCTCACCGACGCCGGGGCGACGGTCGACACCGGCACGCTGCGCCCGTTGCGGCCGCCGGAGCGGCGGCGGTTCCGGGTGGATCTGCGGATGGTGAGCGTGGCGACGGCGGTGGTGCTCGCGGGCACGGCGGCCTTCACAGCGTTCACGGCGTTCGGCGTTGACGGAGGCGACCAGGACAGCGTGGTGGCGATGAACCCGCCGGCCACCCGGGGCAAGGAGACCGAGCTGGTCGCCTTCCTCTGCACGGCGTCGTCGAAGCATGAGCGGTGCGGCGCGGGCGACGTCACACCTGACCGGATCCGGGAGATCGAGACCACGCTGAGAGCGCTTCCGCAAGTGGAGAGCGTGGTCTACACGAGCAGGGCGTCAGCCTACGAGAGCCTCAGGAAGGACTTCGCGCACAATAGGTCGGTGCTGAAAGAGGTGCAGATCACCGACCTGCCCGCCGCGTTCACCCTGCGGCTGAGCGAGGGCGCCGACATGGGCGAGGTGCATGACAGGCTCCGGCGGGTGACCGGCATCCAGGAGGTCGTCGATCCCGCCGGGCCGCCCTGGCCGCAGGCCGCGGAGCTGCGCAAGTGGCCGATCAAGGTCTTCCTGTGCAAGGAGGGCACGGCGCTGCCCGCGTGCGGTGCGGTGCGCGTGGACGGCGAAAACGGCGACTTCAAGGTCACGAAGGAGGGGAAGGGGGCGACGCCTGCCGAGAGGAGGGCGCTCGAAGCGCTGATCGGCAAGATGCCCGAGGTCGAGAAATATGAGTACATCGACGAGAAGGCGGCGTACGAGGACTTCCGGAAGACGTACAAGAGCAACAAGACCCTGCTCGACGCGACCAGAGTGGAAGACATGCCGCAAGCCTTCCGCCTCAGGCTGAAGCCGGACTCCTCCTGGCAGGCCGTGCTCTCCGAGCTGCGGGAGCAGCCCGGGGTGGCTCAGGCCACATACCTGCCGTGCCCGGCGGACAGGTCCGCCCTGCAGTACGAGTTCGGAGTGACCCTGCCGGAGAGCGCGATCTGCCCGGCGCGCGGCTGACGCGACGCAGCCCCGGGGCAAGCGTGCCCTCCGGGGCGGCCGACCCGGCCAATAACCTCGCCACCACCCCTGACCACCGGCGCATGGACCCACGTAATGTGGCAACGAAGGCCGTAAGCGATCCCCCAGGCCGTCAGGAGGCGAGCTCGAGTCCATGGGCATGATGATGGCTGTGAGCTTCACCCGTTACGGGAGGCTCTACTACCTCGATCCCGGCGAGCACAGCCCGAAGGTGGGCGACAAGGTGCTCGTGCCGACGGACTCGGGCCCAGAGGTGGCGGAGTGCGTGTGGGCGCCCCAATACACCAGCGAAGACGTCGACGGCCTCCCGCTCTGCGCGGGGCCGGCCGGCGAGGAACACCTGGCCCGCGACGAATCGAACAAACGCCGCAGAGCCGAGGCCCGCAGCGTGTCCAAGCGCCTGATCAAACGGCACGGCCTGCCGATGAAGGTCGTCGGCATCGACTACCTCGACGCGGACAACGTCTACACCGTCTACTTCTCGGCCCCCCACCGCGTCGACTTCCGCGCCCTGGTCCGCGACCTGGCCCGCAACCTACGGGCCAGGGTCGAGCTACGCCAGATCGGCCCGAGAGACGAGGCCCGCCTCCAGGGCGGCATCGGCCCCTGCGGCCGCGACCTGTGCTGCGCCACGTTCCTGAAGGACTTCGAACCGGTCTCCGTCCGCATGGCCAAAGACCAGGACCTCCCGGTCAACCCACTGCGGATCGCGGGGGCATGCGGGCGGCTCATGTGCTGTCTGAAGTACGAGCACCCGCTCTACCAGGAGTTCCGAGCCTCGGCTCCGCGAGTGGGCGTGAGCGTGGAGACACCGGAGGGCGCGGGAACCGTGGTGGGGCACAATGTGCCGTCGGACTCGGTGGTGGTGCGGCTGAACGACGGGGGGCGCAGGTGCGCCTGTTCGAAGGCGAGCGTCTGCGGGCCGCGGAAGGCTTATGACTCGACGTACGGGGACGGAGAACCGGTCTGACGAGCGGGGTATCGTCCGTACGTCGATAGTGCTTTGGCCCGACGATGGCACTTGGCGGAGGAAGCCCCCTGACGCCGGGCCCTGGTGACGCCCGCCCTTCGGGATCGTGTTTCCGAAGGAGTAGGGCGTACGAGTGGCCGTACGGGGGCGCGGACAGGGCGTGGTGGTCCCTGATGACGCCGGACGGCCGGGTTCGGCGTTCCCGAAGGATGAGGTGGACGGGCGGCCGTTGCGGGGCACTGGCGGCACGGGGAGGACGGGCGGTCCGTCCCGGCATCGGGTGATCGGTGGGAGCGAGAACCCTCAGGCTCCTGTAGACTCTTTCAAGCTGCACGGCAGATGCCGCCTTAGCTCAGTCGGCCAGAGCACTTCACTCGTAATGAAGGGGTCTGGGGTTCGAATCCCCAAGGCGGCTCTCAGCTCAAAGGCCCCTCGCGATGATCGCGAGGGGCCTTTTGCTTACGCTCTTGCTAACAGCAGGTGGCTAGGACTCCTATGTGGCTCAGGAACCACGTGGGTCAGGCTGATCAGCTTTGGTGACCTTGTCCGGGGGCGAGTTCGCGGATGGTGTCCAGTCCCATGAGATGCCTGACGTTTCTGTCCCACGACATGAGCGACAGGTGATCTAGGAAACATGGCCGACCTTGTGCGGCCGATGAGCTTTGACGTTGCGGACCGGAAGATCGGTGGTGCGGTGCACCGTGCGCGGCCCCTCGTCCCGATCGATGGTCAGCGTCGTGTCGCTGACGTGCACGGTGACGACCCGGCAGGCATACAACCGGCCGAGGGAGCACCGCGCAACTGCGGGCACGTGGCCCAGGTCAGCGGGTTCGGCCGGACCCGCAGCAGCTGCCGGGACTCAGCGTCGAGGAACATCAGCGTGTTCTCCTCGATCCGGATGGTGACCCGGCGCCCGCCCAGGATTTCCGCGGCCAGCAGATACCGGCCGGCCAGGCTGACCATGCCGGACTTGGTCACTGTCCGCTCCAGCTCCACCACCGCGTCGTTCTCCGCCTGCGGCAGCGGCCACGGCTCCGCCGACCGGCCGCCATCGGCGAACTCGACCGGCCCGTCCGGCCACGACACCGCTGGAGCCACCGCCTGGTCATCTCCTCGTCGGCCACCACAAGGGAGACCAGACCAGCCCCACCAGGGCAAGCCGTCGGCTGCGAGCAGGGCAACCAGCGCGCGAGGAAGCTCACGGGGGCACATGCGAAACGACGGCTTGTCCTGGCGTGTCCAGCCCGGTATGGCGACGCCTGCCCGACGAGGAGATGACCACCCACCGACCTCATCCCGTACCTGATCGTCCGAGAGGCAACCATCACCCTGGACTGACATACCTGCGATATACCGCCCTCCGCTTCAATCCTCTACGAACGTCCATAACCCCGAACTGGAGCCCAGATGAGGAAGATTGCGGTAACCCTCGCCTTCGCCGCAGCCACCCTGGTGGCCAACGCCCCCGCACCCGCGAACGCGCTGCCCAACACGTGTACGGCCAGAGTCGTCGGTGTGCACAGCGGCACGGCCAAATGCAACAGCGGAACCGGGAAATTCCGCGTAGCCCTTTATTGCAGTTCCAACCCTGGGACCGGTCTGGGCCGCTGGGTCTACGGGCCCTGGAAGAGCCCGGGCTCCGTCAGCAACTGGGCGTGTGCGGATCATGTCCTGGGCGCCAAGTACGACCGCAAGAACTGACGGCCGGGTCCTCCGTGGCTCTGTAGTCCCGGCACAGCGTCCCCTGCCGCAAGGAAGCTCGTGCAACACCAGAGTGCGGCAACTGCATCGGCCACCCGGCGCCCTTTGCTGACCTCGATGCCCGGCGTGACCGCCACACCGACCTCTAATGACCTCCATGCCACGAGCTCGTGATGAAGGGCTCTGGGGTTCGAACCCCCAAGATGGCTCCAGGTCAAAAGCCCCTCGCGATAATCACGGGGGGCTTTTGGGTGTCTGGCTGGGTGACCAAGGATCCCATGGCAAGGTGGTGTCGCGGCGTGAGTGGCCGCTTATGGCCACTTGTGGGACAGTGAGCCCGTGGAGCCAGTTGATCAGAAGAGGTCGTGGTTTCACGCCCTGCCGTGCCGCAGCGCGTGATCCTGGTCGCAGTATCAGCGGTGGGCCTCGTGGGCGGGATGGCGCTGTTGCTGATGAATCCTCCCCACGATCTTGCCGCGTTCTTCCTGATCGCTGCTTTCGTCATCTCAGCGGTGGCTGTACTACACAGCATTCCCTGGGCCCGAGCACGCCTTGGGGGCGGGTCTCAGCTCTGGTTGGGGGTTGCCCTGACCTTCAAGTCTCTGTCCGGTGAACTCACGACGGCTGCGTTTCAGGTCGCAGGACTGATCGTAGGTATCGGCCTCTTGACTCACCTCCTCGCGCTTGCGGTGATCAGAGATCGGAGACTGGCCTTGGGCCAACTCCAGTGACGAGGCGTCGCAGGAAGTTCTCGCCGGGTTTGATGTGCCTCGACTTCAGCGGCCGGCGGCCAGGCGCCTCAGTAGTCGAGAAAGCCATGGGCGGCCACCGTGGCGCTCGTGGCGTCTGGGCGGACCTTGGTGATGCGTTCGGCCAGGAGTAGTGCGGCGGCGAGGCCGCCTCCCGCCTTGTCGCCGGCCAGGCCGAGTTCCATCCGGTCGGCCAAGTAGTCCTCCGGGAGGTCGTCCTCGTTGCCGCCGCAAATTGGATCGAAAGAGAGGACTTTGCGGCCGTCGGTGTAATGGTCGAAGGACGCGACCAGGTTCACGTTGACGAAGACGCTCGCTGTGACCGTTCCCGCAGACAAGCGGCTTTGCACCTCCGGCAGGGTGCCGGCGAAGCCGTTCCACTCGCTCAGAATGGTCCCGCCTTCGGCCGGTCGGGCGCAGATGAGCCCTTCCTCGAAATCGCCTTCCTCGTCGTCGCCGTCGAACACGTCAATGCCGAGGCGGGTCAGCGCCTCGTGTGGGGTGAGGCCGCGGACGAAGGTCGCGCAGAACGCTTCGTCGTCGAGCCAGTCGTAGCCGCTCATGGGTCTTGGGGATCCTGTTCTCTCGGGACGGATCCTGAAGATCATGGCACGCGGGTCCGACGAAAAGTTGGCGTGACGAATTTGGCGAGGTGGTGGTGGGTTCCTTGCTCAGTGACGTGTTGGTTCGTGAGGTGCGGGACTTGTTCTGGCGTCTGTGCCGGTAGATGGTCGTACGGGTTGTCAGGCGGGTTTGAGGTGGTCGGCCAAGCGGCGGAGAGCGGTTGCGAAGCGGGCGCGGAGGCGTGGTGAGAAGGGTCGGCGTGGGTGGGGCGGGATCAGGCGTAAGTGAGCGGCCTCGGCTCGTTGTTCAGTGAGGTAGGCGCGGGCCAGTTCCTCGTGCATGGCGTACATGGAAAGGCCTCGGGGTTCTCAGGGTTTTTCGGGGAATGCGTGGAAGAAGATGAAGCTCGGGCGTGTGTCTGGTGAAGGCTCGCCCGATTCGGGGCGTGATCTGGTCAGTTCTCGCCACGGCTGCAATACGGCGAAGAGCTGCTCGGCGAGTTGCGCGAGTTCGTCCTTGGTGAGTCTCAGGTGGTGGCTGCCGCCGAAGGCCGTGTTGCGCCATTCCTCGGGGAGGGTGTGCGAGTGCGTTCGAATTCGCGCAGCCGCTCGAACTGGTCGATCACCCATTGTGACATCCATGCTTGCATTGCGGCTTTGGCCTCTGGGTCTTCGAAGTCTCTCGTCGACATCCAGCCGACCGTGGCCGCACGCACCCAGCGTTCGCGGCTGTCCCGGGCGAGTTCCGGGACGTCTTCGATGAAGCCATGTTTCTGCAGCTGCCGCAGGTGATAGCTCACCTGGCCGGGGTCGGCGTCCATCTGTCTGGCGAGCTCGCTCACCGTGACGGGGCCGATCCGGAAAAGGAGGCTGAAGAGTTTCATCCGAAACCCGTTGGCCAAGACTTTGAGCAGGTCGGGGTCATCGATCTGTCGCATGGCCATGACGGTAGGACCCGCAGGTGAAGATGCTCAGGTCGCGTCCTCGGAGCGGTGTAAAAGGCTCGACGAGGTAGGTGCCGTGGGTGGA
>NZ_BAAAMU010000123.1:0-31522 GCF_039529435.1 Nonomuraea maheshkhaliensis | reverse complement strand
TCGCGATTTTACCGCAGGCGCCTGATATCAACGGTCGACACTCTCCACGTGCGTTACGCATTCAGCCCGCAAACCAGCACGCTCTTGCCCTGGATCTTCGTGTGACCGAACCCGGAACCCTGCTTGGCGTAGCCGAAGGTGCGACGCTGCATCGAGTCGATGTCGAGGAAGGCCAGCACGTCCGCACCCGGCAACAGCCCAGCGTGCGCGGCCAGCCTCACCAGCAACTCGCGCGCGACCTTGTCGAGCTGACGGACGTTGCCCCAGGCGAACGCGCGCAGGAAGGCGCCCACCGTGGACGGGGCGCGGATACCGTCGAAAATTTTGTCCATGCCGCCGTGCCGCAGCGGTTCAGGTCATCGATGCTGTCGGCGCCGCAGGCCATCCCGCCCACGATCGAGACCACCTTCGCCTTTCGCGTTGACACCGTCCGCGGCGCCCAGCGTCACATGCGCATCGACCAGCCGCTCCAGACCGCACCGCTCGGCCAAGCCGCATCGCCGGAGCCAGCCCGCTGTAGGAGATCGCATGCTCGTCATCGAAGATCGCCTGCGTACGGGCGGCGGCGTGGGAGAATCGCACTTACGAGGTGTCCTTTGAAACGGGCGGCTGGAAGCTTGAAGAACTCCCATCCTCCCAGTTCAAAGGGCACCTCAGGCTATTTCCCGGACCTCGCCTCAAGATTCAGACCGTGGATCCAGGCTCAGTGTTGCTGACGGGTACTATGCCGAGTAGATGACGACAGTTGGCCCGTAGTCGTTAAGCCCGTCATTGGCCTCAACGACGAATTTCCGCTGCGGGAACTGTTTCCGCGCGGAGTGCCTCCATGTCTCCGCCATACGTGCAGCAAAGTCCTGCAGAGCTTCATTATCGGCCTCGGACGCAGGGGCAAAGAAGTCCCATAGGTGGACATGGTTGACAACCGCCTCGACCTTCGCCCTGTCACCCTTGAGCTCATTAAACCAGGAATTCACACTATTCTCTTCGAAGGCAAATTCCAGAAATACACAGTCTCGGTATTCAATGAACCGCGGGCAGAGAAGGGTGGCCACCGAGAACGCCTCTGCAACTGATACGTTTGACAATATAAATGTCCTCAGATCGAAGAAGCCAACGTCGGCAGTCCAGTCCTTCACTTGCGGCATATTGCCCAGCTCCACGGTGTAAGCTCTCCTGTCATATCCAATTCCTCGATGCCTGCGGTTTCTCGGCGACATCATCGCCTGACGGATTCGACCGACGAACGGCCAAACGTTAAAGGCGGGACGCCCATGGCCACCACGTGATTGGAAATCACGTGGTGGCCGCCTTCATCTCCAGTTAGAGTGGCGGAATCACGAGACCGCGGATGCTATATCTGCCCTCATCAGCAGCTCGCGCGAGGGAGATCGTCGGGTCCTGCGGGAATCGCAATCTTGCTTTGCTGAGGATAGATCCTTCCGTCTGGAGTCTCGTGCTTGTGAAATACTTGGACGTGAGGCGTCGGAACTGGCACTCCGCCCGGCCCGGGATGTGCCGCCCCGATAAGATCAACTCTGCGAAGGATGATTCCATCGGCATCGTAGACGGCGTAGTTGCTGATCAACCCATTCTGCATCCTGTACAGGATACCGTTCTTTGGTCCACCAGCGTCTATCGCCCCGCCCACCGGAAACCTGCCCTGCCAGAGAGTTCCGCCGCTTATGTCAATTCCGTTGCCAGGATTATCGTTGTGTACCAGCACGGGAGTGGCGCCAGCAACGACGTAGTACGTGTGAACACTGTCGACCGTCAGGTTGTACATGTACCGCAGTCCGCTGAAGGCTCGTACCTTGCGTACCAGTGCTGGCTGTGCGTATGGCGTACGTGTTGCATCTCCAGTACGCAGGTTGGCGGCGTCCACCCACTGCTTACGCTGGGCGTCCCAGAAAGGATGGCGCTGGGTGGTGTGGATTACGGCGGTGCGGCCGTCCAAGGTCTGGATGGTGACATCAGCCATGTCGGTATCCCTGTTGCGGTGCAACGCAGTGACCTTCTTTGCGCTGCTCTTCCCCGTATCAGGATCGGTGGCTAGCACCTCGTCTCCGACTTCGACGTCCTCGATGTTCTTCCGTGTACCGTCAGCCATGAGTACCTGAGTTCCCTCAGCGAAGCTCTGCGGTCTCAGGCAGTTGGTCCGCGGGACTTGGGCGGGATCCTCGCCTCGCATCGATCTAATCGTGGAGGTCAAGCCCTTGGCCGGCCAGCTCCCGAGAATGTCCGCAAGGTCAAGGAGCGCGTCGTCGATCGGCCTTCCGAACAGCCCATCGGATTTCGCCCCGCCGTCCAAATCGGCCCAGTCGCAGTTCGGGAAGCTGCCGCAGTATTCCGCTCGGCCGGCCGCGAGCCAGTGACCCAAGATCACCAGCTCGGTGTCATTCCTCCGCCTGTACTTGTTGTAGACAGCGGCTTCCTTCTTAGCGGCCTTGTTGGCGAGCCCCTCGTAGGTCTTCTTGAGCTCCTTGTCCTCGGCTGTTTCCGCAAGCCTCCGCAATCCTGCTTCGCGCTGGGGGCACTCCCCTGGCTGGCAGGTGTTGTGGCCGTCTACTTCAATGTTGGTGATGGGATTACCGCCGGCGAAGGCGTAGCGATTACTGGTCCAGGGGTCGAGGCCTAGCGAAAGGTCAGCGAGAGCGCCGTTGTACGTGTCGAGGTTTAGGAAGCGGTTAAGGTTGGGGTTGTAATCGCGGAACCCCATGTCATACATGCTGGTGGAGTTGTCCCAGCGCTTAGCGTTGAAGCGGTAGGGGTTGTACTCTTCCTTGGCGGTGGGGTCGATGGGGTCGGGCTTGTCGACACCGGTAAAAAGCTTGTCGTCATTCTTTCCGTAGGCGGTGTATCCGTAGGTGGCGCGCGTGTCGCCCGTTTCGGTAGTAATTTGTTCGACGTCGGTGTGCGGATTATAGCCGTAGTAGGAAAACTCCTCCGCCCCGTCGGCTTCTATCTTGATTTGCGACAAACGCTCGCCCCAAGGCGAGTATTGGAAAGATCTTGTAATCTTGCCCGCCACCTCCTCGTCCAAGACCTCGCCAGCCAGGCCAAGGTAGGAGTAAGTGGTCGTCTTAGCGGCGGCGGTACCTTCCTTTTCAGACTTGGTGGTGGTGCGGTCGAGCGGGTCATAGGTATAGGTCGTGACGGTATTGGTGGCCCCGTCGGTGCCGAGCTTCTCATGCTTGACGACGTGGTCGAAGCCGTCGTAGGTGTACTTCTCCCAGGTCTTGCCGCCGCCCTGGATGGTACGCAACCGTCCGTAGGGATCGTAGGTGTACGTCGATGTCTGCCCGTTGGTGACCGACGTCATCAGACGGTTGCGGTCGTAGGTGAAGGTGGTCTTCTTGCCGAGGACCTCTTCTTCCCAGACGTTGCTGTTGGGGTCGTGGGAGTAGGTCTCGGTCGCCGCGGTGCCGCCGCCGATGGGCGTCTTGACGACCTTGGTGATGCGGTCGCGGGGGTCGTAGGTGTAGGCGTAGTCGTGTTCCAGGTAGGCGCCGGGGTTGTCGGCGTTCTGGATCTTGGCGTGGTCGGTGGCGCGTTGCAGGTTGCCCTGGTAGCCGATGGTGTGCTCGGCCACGACCGCGCCGTTGGGCTTCTTCTCGATCGACTGGCGCAGGACGCCGGACAAGAAGTAGTCGTAGGTGACGGTGTTGCCGTTCGCTTTGGTCTCGGTGTCGCGTTCACCGCGGGAGGTGTAGGTGTACCTGGTTGTCTTGGGAGTGGCGTCGGTCTCGGACTTCTTGTTGACGACCTCCTCGACCAGGTCTCGGACGTCGTAGCCGTAGGTGGCGACCGTCTTGTCATGAGTGCGCTTGGTGACGGCGCTGTTGGGGTTGTACTGGTAGCCGGTGGTGTTCTTCAGCGTGCCGTCGAGCGACTCCTTGATCTGCTCGACCTGGTTGAGGTTGGTGTAGGAGACCTCCCACCGGTCGATCTTGGCGGTTGGGGACTTGTCCTCGATCAGGGTGAGGTTGGCGTTGGCGTCGTAGGTGTAGGTGAAGTCCTTCTTCTCGGTGTCGGACTCGCCGCTGTTGTCACGGACCAGTTTCACCGCGTCGGCCACGACGGTGCCGTTGGCCTCGTCGGTCAAGGTGACGGTGTTGGCGGTGCCGGCAGTGAAGGTGTAGGAGCCGAGTTCGACCCACGTACCGGCGTTCTTGGTCTGGTCGAGGGCGACGGTGGCTTCGCCGTCCTTGTGCTTGACCTTGTACGTGGCGTTGGTGGCCGTCGCGCCGGACGGGTACTGCACCTCCACCTTGTACGTGCCGTCCGAGGGCGTGGTCAGGTTCCAGGTGAAGGCCGACTCGCCGGTGCCCGCTGGGGCGGTGGCGTAGTCGTAGCCGACGAACCCGGTGGCCGGCTCGACCTGCGGGCCGACGATGTTCGACGACGAGCTGCCGCTACCGGCGAGCGTCCAGGTGCCGGTGGTGGTGACCTGGCCGGTGTCGGAGTTGTCGTTCATGACGACGTCGAGGCCGAGCGGGACGCCGTCGTCGGAGTGGGTCTTGAGCTTGCCGTCGGGGTAGTACGACCAGTCCAACGCGCGCTGGCTGGAGCCGCCCGCGCTGGTGACGGTGCGGTTGGTCTGCAGGCCCAGCTCGTTGTAGTCGTAGGTGGTCTTGATGTCCCACGGGTCGGTGGTGGTCTTCGACCAGCCGTTGTCCCAGTAGGTCATCGTGGTGACGTTGCGGATGGACTGCCCGTGGGAGGGCGGCTGGGAGATCTCCTTCAGACGCGAGAGTGCATCGTAGGCGTAGGTGACCTTGTCCGGGGTGTTGTAGACAGGGTCGTCCTTGTCGAAGGGGAAGATCTCCTCGTACGGCCGGTTCAGCTTGTCGTAGCGGGTTTCGGCGACGAAGTCGCCGTCGTCGTCAGTGGTCTCGACGCCGCGCGGGGTGATGGTCCTGGTCTGGTTGCCGACCTGGTCGTAGTCGAACTGGGTGGTGACGTACTTGATGTCGCCGTCGGTCTGCGCATGCGGGACCTGGGTCTTGATGACGTCGCCGCGCTCGTTGTACTCGGTGATCGTCTTGTTGTCGTCCTGGTCGGTCTGGCCGACGACGAGGCCGTCCAGGTCGAACTCGGTGGACGTCTCGTAGCCTGCGGCGTCCTTGGTCTTCTTCACCCGGTGGTTGAGGTCATAGGTGTAGAAGGCCGTGAAGTCGGCGGCGTCGGCGGTGAGGTTCTTGACGGGATCGACGACCTTGGTGAGGTTGCCGACGTCGTCGTACTCGTAGGAGATCTTGTTCTGCCGGTCGTTGGGAACGTCAGGGCTAAAGACGTCCTTCAGCTGGTAGATCGGGTCGTACTCGTACGTGGTGGTGAACTCGGCGGGAGTGTTCGGTGCGATGTACCCGTTGGGCTCGGTCTGGGTCGCCAGGTTGCCGGCCGCGTCCCAGGTGAAGCTGGCCTTCCGCTCCGGGCCGTCCGGGGTGTCGGTGGGCAGCGCCGACTCGAGCAGCTGGTCGGCTTCGTCGTAGCGTGCCGTGGAGACAGCGCCGTTGGGAGCGGTCGCCTTGGTGATGTTGTCGTTGGGGTCGTAGACCGGCGCCGTAGTGACGATGAACTCGTCCTTGTCCTGATCCTTGGGGACACGGGACTCCAGCGGGCGCTTGAAGATGTCGTAGGTCTGGGTGGTCTTCTTGCCCAGCGCGTCGGTGACCGACAGGACGTTGCCGCGCACGTCGTACTGCGTGGTGGTGACGTTGTCGTAGGCGTCGGTGATCTTCTCAGGGTAGCCGGAGGGGTGGTAGTCGGTGAAGGCGGTGGGGTTGCCGTTGGCGTCGACCGCCTTGGTCAGCTGGCCGAAGGGGTCGTACTCGTAGGTGGTGTCGTAGTCGTCGGCGACGTCGGTGGTTTTGACGCCGAGTGGGTCGGTCACCTTGAGCAGGTTGCCGTTGGCGTCGTAGTCGAAGTTCCAGGTGTGACCTTGCGGGCTGGTCTTGCTGGTCAGGTCGGCGACGTAGCCGTTCAGGCCGTAGGCGTAGTCCAGCGTTGTCGCCGGGGTGCCGTTCTTGTTGGCCTCGGCATCCTTGATCTCCAGCGGGTAGCCGGTCTTCTGGTCGTAGCGCCACGTGGTGGTGGCGTCCTCGGTCTCGGTGTTGGGGCGGCCCTTCTCGGTCAGCGTGGTGACGTTGTGGTCGGTGTCCCACACCAGATCGGTGATCTCGCCGTTGGCGTTCGTGATGTCGTCAGGTCGGCCGTAGGCGTCGAGCACGTAACGGGTCGCGTGCTGCAGCGGATCCGTCACCGTGGCGTGGATGACCGCGCCCTGCGGCCCGTCCGGATCCTCGTAGACGAATCCGGTCTTGCCCTCCAGCCGGTCGGTCAGCGTCTGGACCTTCCAGAGGTCTTCCGGGTCTTCGGTCGCGTCGTAGTAGTCCAGCTTCGTGTCGTGACCGCGTGGGTCCTTGACGCTGACCAGCTTGACGTTCTTGTTGCCCTGGGTGGCGTCGTAGACGAAGCCGAACGTCTTGGCCTGCTCATCACCCGCGCCGTCGATCATCCGGCCGAGCAGGCCCTTGTCGGTGTAGACGAAGGTCACCTTCCGGCCGGCGATGTCGGTGATCGACTCGACGTTGTCGATGATGTGCGGGTTGGTCAGCTTGGTGTCGTCGACCGGCTGCCAGTTCTCGTCGTCGATGTAGGTGTAGTCCTGGCCCTTCTTGTAGTAGTCGAAGGTCAGGGTCTGACGGCCGGACACGTCGGTGATGTACTGCAGGAACTTGGTCGGCTTGTTGTTGGACTTACGCCGCTCGTAGGTGAACGACATGGTGTTGCCGTTCTTGTCCACGATCGCCGACTGGAAGCCCTCCTCGTCGAAGAAGAACTGGGTGCGGTCGGGCTTGGTGAACACCCACTGGCGGGCGGGGTCACGCGAGTACTCGTCGGGCCGGTCCGGGGACTCGGCGACGCGCTGCAGGTACAGGTGCACGCCGCGGGGGTGCACGTAGTCGCAGGTGTTCGGCAGGCAGCTGTCGTTACCGTGCTTGTCCAGCGTCCACACGTGGGTGGTGCCGTCACCGTCGGTCAGTCGGACCTGCTCCGGCCACATCTGGCCGGGTGGGTGGAACTGCAGTTGCGAGCCGAGTTTGGCCAGCGTCGAGGTCTGCAGTGACCAGCCGTACCCGAGCGAGGCCGTCGAGGTGTCGAGGCTGTTGTAGGTCATCCGGGCGAACGTCTGCACGCCGCGCGAGGGGTTGGAGAAGGCGTTGTAGCCCCAGACGACGTTGCCGGCGTAAGGGTTGACCAGCGCGGTGCCGCCGGCACCGGTGTTCTTGCCGGTGTAGGTGTAGAACTTCTCCAGCCCCAGCAGGTCACTTGTCGGGCTGTCGAGGCGGATCTGCTGCGGCAGTTGCGGCAGGTGGTGGGTGGCCGACTTCCAGTTGTTGGTCGTCGTGTCCTGAACGTCCCACACCAGCTGGGCGCCCTCGGCCAGGTTGCCGACCGAAGCCGGCGCCTTGATTTGCGCCGTCACGCTCGCAGAGGCGCCCGGCTCCAGCTCGTACGCCAGCGGGGTGAGGAGTCGGCTGTCGTCGGTGGTGATGTCGGTGCCGTCGGGCAGCTTCCAGTGATAACCGACCGCGGTGGTGCCGGCGGGCCAGGTCTCGTCGGTGGTGTTCTTCACCATGACGGTGACCTCGGTGGCCTCGCTGACGTCGAGGCGTTCCGGCGTTCCGGGTGCGTAGAACGAGGTGACCTCGCCGTTGTCGGCGTAGGTGACGGCGAGCTTCGGCCGCAGCAGCGGTTCGGCGGTCTCACCGGCCAGGAACTGCGCGGACTGTTTGGCCGTGCCGGCTTCGTTGTCGACCTTGACCAGCAGGCCGTGGTTGGTGGACGAAGTGGCGGTCCATCCCTTGGCGGCGTCGGTGACGCTCCATTGCCGCCACCCGGCGGTGTCGCTCAGCCCGGTGAGGGTGTCCAGCGCGGTGGCATCGAAGTCACCACCCGGGCTTGACCATGGAGCATTCCAGGTCGCAGCCTCGTCGAACGTGTGCGTTGAAGTGTGGGAGGAGAAGGACGCGCCGCTTCCGGCGGCGGTCGCCTGCCACAGCGACAAACGGGCGTCGGCGATCTGAGCGCCGGCCGGGATCTCGCTGGCGTAGTCGTCGAACCTCACCACCGCACGGGTGTTGCCGAGGGCTGTGGCGGTGTTGCCGACCTGCAGCCGCTTCTGGCCGGCGACCTGATCGTGTCCGCTGGTGGGTTCGCCCGAGGCCAGCGTCGTGTCCGTCGAGGCGTAGAGGGTCTTGGTGACGTATCCGGGCTTGGGCAAGAACACCCGGACCTGCTGGGACGGTACGACCTGGCCGTTCTTCAGCACCGCCTCCACCCAGTAGTTCGCGCTGTGGGTGTAGGAGGGGTCCGCGGCGGCTTCCGGGTCGGCGCCGCTGCTGGTGTCGATGTAGGAGGTGACGTCCGACGGCAGGGTCACGACCAGATCGTCGACGTCACCGCCGGTGGTATTCGCGGTTTCCTGACAGCCGGACGGGCAGATGCGCCGCACCCGATACTCAACCAGGTCATCGGAGTCGTCGTCAGGGGTCGGGTCTGCGTAGGCGCTCCATGACAGCGATGCACCCACCGACGTGGCGAGCGTGGGCTGGTCCAGCTTCACCGACGGCTTGCCGTATGTCACCAGCAACCGCGGGTGCGCGATCGGGTCGACGGTCAGCGGATCGAACGCGCCGAAGTCGTCCATGGCGTGGTAGGAGACCCCGCCCACCGGCGCTGTCTTGGCCTCGTTGACGGCCTTGAGCATGATGCCGGCCATCGGCGCCTCAACGCTGGAGTACCAGCCGTTGACCATGGCGGTGACATCGAACGAGTGCCAGCGCGACAGCTCTCCGACGTTGCGGGTCACGGTCGAGGCGGCGGTGGCGGCGAAGCTGGGCTGGTTGTTCCAGGTGGTGCCCAGCGGGTCCCACGTCCAGGAGTCGTCAGTGATCTCGTGCGCCGCCAGCGTCACCGGCGCGGTCTCGCTGAGCGCCTGGTCGAAGTACACCTCCAGCCGTGCCTCGTCGACCCGGGTACCGATCGGCAGTAGATCTTCCGGATACGATCCCGGAGGACCGAAGTAGAGCAGCGCCCGGTTCAGGCCGGCCGACGTCTTGCCGACCGGCAGCTTCCACGAGTCGGCGAAGTTGCTGTTGCCGGAGGCGTTGGTGACGTAGGTGTCGTAGACGTCCACCCAGTCGTTCATCTTGATGGTGGGGTCGATCAGAACCGGCCACTTACGCTCCGGCGCCGCGAGCCAGGCCGCGTCCGGCTTCAGCGTGATCGTCGCCTCGCTGCCCTGCTGTCCGGACAGCTCCTGGGTGATGGCACCGGTCCGCCTGCCGAACGGAGAAGCCGCATCGGCCTCGGAATCGATCATGTAGGGGCGCGGGATGGTGAACACCGCGTCGTTGCCCTCACCGGTGAAGGCGATCGACCCGTCAGCGTTCTGCCCAGCCCGCAGCCCGCCAGTGGTCTTCACGGTGAACGCGAACGTGGCGTCGGCGGCGGGCGGCTTGGTCAGCCGAATGTGCTCCGTCACCCCGGAGGGGGTGACCGTGTAGATCAGATCGGCCCCGTCCCAGACTCCCGGGTACGTGACCGTCGACCCCTCCACCTGCGGGGTGACCTGCCGGCTCTGCCCGGCCAGACCGATCGTGACACGCCGGTTGCCCAGCCCGATCCGGGCCAGTTTGTCGGTCTTGTCGCCGAACAGGCTCTCAAAGCCGGTCTTGTCGTTGCCCCGGACGAAACCGTCATCCTCGGCCGCGCCGACCGTGACGTCAACAGGCTCCCAGGCTCCAGAGGAATCCTGGTAGAACACCGGCCGGGTGGAGATCTCCGCCTGCGAGCGGCCGTCCTCCAGTTCGTACACCGTGCCGAATCGCCACCGCTTGCCGGCGAGCTCCTTGACGCGCTTGCCTGGCGGCTTCGCCTGTGCGGAAGCCATCGGACGGGTATCCCTGCCCGGCAAAACGATCTTCTGGCTGGACGGGCGCATCTCGCCCTTGGGGTCCTCGGTGAACCAGCCGGTCACCTCTGCGGCCAGCTCGCTCGACTGCTCGACAAGCCAGCCAGTGGTCCGTGTCCATAGGCTCGGTTGCGCCGAGCCGGTCTGTGCCGAGGCGGGCGGCGCGGACATGAGCGTGGTAACCAGCGCCAGCGTAGTGACGGTGACCACAGACGCGCGTAACGGTGGGCGACGTCGAGGCCGGCGGGCACCGACGGCCTGCCGCCGTGGGGATGGTGGTTGCGACACGAACACTCCTTGCACCTGCTGCTCCGAAGAGCGCAGATAAGGGGGATCTAAAGATCCACAGAAGCAAAACAGCCATATCACGCCACAAAGCGGACGATTCCGTCAAGATTCACTTAACGTGACTTTAGAGGCATCCGAACGCTTGCTCGGGCCTTGACGGCTCACTGTCGCTAGCTGCAAACCTTCTCGTAGACGGGGCTCCAGGCCAATGAACACTGTTCTAACGCTGAGTGATCACCGCAGGTCGCCGCAACTGTCCGCTGACTGGACCGGCAGATCCACTCTCAGCAAACTCACAGCTATGCATCGCTCCCGACCCACTGCGGCATCCATTCAGCGAAGATGCTGCGAAGTGGCCCACTGACTGCGATCTTCACCACACGATCTTGACGCCCGTCGGCATCTATGCCTAGATCTGAGACGTTTGTCCCTCGCGCCCCTCGAAGGTCATCCATGCCCCCGGTCGGAACACCACCACAATGACCATCCCTCACGACGCCCCAGTGCAGCAACGCAGCTTCGGAGAAGCTGTGCGAATCACAACCTTCCTGACCGGCCTCCTCCACCTAGCGCTCGCCGCCGTCATCCTCGGCGTACCCGCCAGCATTCCCACTCTGGACGACATGCCGTCCCCGCCCCCGTCACCGTCCCCACTCCCAGCCGCGCTGATTCCGCACCGCGCCGACATCGCATCCGCCACCACGGCGCAGAACTCTCCTGCGGCTCCACCAAGCGCCAAAGGGATCACTCCGATACCGCCCCAGAGCACCCCGACACCCGAGACCTCACGCACCAAGGCACCGCGACGAGCTCCTCGCACCCCCACACCAGGGCAAACCGGCGCAACCACATCCGTGCCCGTCGCGCATGAGCCCAGCCGCCCCGCCGTCACTCCTAGCCACCAACAGCCCAGCGCCCGACGACCCGTCTCCAACACGCGATCCTCCAAATCACCCGCCACCACGCCCGCGAGCAGTAGAGCTCACATCGCTTCAGGAAAATCCAAAGAGCCGTCAGGTCAGACAAAGGAAAAGACACACGGCACCGAAGACCGGCCTGCTGCCGACCCTGCTCATCCGTCCAATACATCAAGGGAGCATCGCCCCGAAGCGCTGTCAGAGAATGGGCTCCCGACACCGGCCCAAACAAATGCTCATACGAATGGGAGGGAGAAACAGGAGTCTGCCCGTCTTGCTCGGCGGTAGCACCGCCTGAACCATAGCTACGGTCACGACAAGTACCGCGACCTGGCGTGGGAGTTGTAGATCGCCCACAGTTCGCCCGCTCCGACACCGAAACACGACTCCGGCTTAGGCAAGCAGCGTTAAGTTGTGGAGCAGCCCTTCGTTCTGATGCATGCCATCCGCCAGCTATACATCTGCTGGCAAGCAGCGCCGACATCCATAAGGATTATCATGGCAGCATGTGTGCTTGTCCGCTGACGGCGCCCATTCTCCGCTAGCAACTTTATGGCCCAACAGGAAGACGCGATGCGTCGTTGACCAGTTGAGCAACTTCGGCCCCGCCACGGGGCCAGAGAACCGACGAGGCTGGGCGCGGACTCGTAGCCGCGGGGACGGCTCTTACGATGTTGGCGCAGGGCCGGTGACGACCTTCGTGGGCACCTTCAACCCACGTCGTATCACCAGTTCACTTCTCGCGACCGCCTCGAGGAGATCGCTTAGCAGCGGTTCGGGGATGGTGCCGATCCCGAGCCCGGCGGACTCTGCTGCGGAGGTGAGCAGCTTCTCGTCGGCGGGGTTGAGGTTCGTGCTGCACCTGTCGTGGGTGAGCAGTTCCCGCGCCACGTAGCCGTCCGCTGAGGCGACGGCCTCATCCACGAGGCGGGCGTACGCCGGGCCGACCCGAGCGGGGGCGGCGCAGGCCGTGAGATCGATGACGGCCAGGCCCAGGCGAGTGCGGAAGATGACGTGCCCAGGCTCCGGCCCGCCGGCAAGGTACTGTTCGATCATCTGGTCGGTCTCGTGCTCCGCAGGCTGGTTCCTGGCGATTTGGCACATCACCGTCAGGCACGCCGCGACCTGTCGCTCCCACGGCTCGGTGAGTGCGCTGCTGTTCAGTACCGCGAGGGCGGCATCCGTGTCGCCGACGAGGCAGGCGGTCACGATCTTGACCTGGCGGCCGTCCATCAGGTGCAGGCCGATTCCTTTGTTGCGTTCGATGTGCGTGAGGGCGTCGGACCAGCGTCCGAGTCGTACGAGGGCGCGGGTGCTTTCGGCCAGGTGGACGCGCCAGGCCCAGACGCGGAGCTCTCGGTATTCCTCAGGGCTGCCCGTCAGGTCCCGAGTCGGCAGGGTTCGCCCCTCGATCGCGACCTCGGTGTTGGTGGCGATGGCGTGGTGGAGGTTGTCGAGCAGCGTCCATGCTTGCTTAGCGTCGCCTGCGCGCAGGTGCAGGCGGGCGAGGTTGACGGCCGGTTCGAGCATGTGCCGGGCCTGGCGGATGGTGAGATGGCCGGCCTGTCGGTAGGGGTTGATCTGTCGCCAGCACAGCTCGTGTGCGAGGTCGGGTAGGCCGCAGTCGCTGGCGATGAGCGCGGCGGCGTTGAGTGCTTGGGCAGCGGCGAGCAGCGGGTCGGCGGCGCGTTCGGTGCTGCGGGCCAGACTCCCGACCTCGGCGATCCGGTCGGCGAGGGGCGGGTATGGAGGGCGGGCCCGATCGACCAGAGGGAACCAGCGGGTGAGCTGGGCAATGGGGGGCGTTGTCATGGCCGGTTCCCGGTGGGGAGGAGGGCTTCGCAGGCTGCGCGGCTGAGGACGCCTTGGGTGGTCGCAGGCAGGCCGAGCCGGTTCCAGTGGAAGATCACGTGGTGGACGAAGATGTGGCGGATGCCGCGGGTGAGGTGTTCGGCGGTGGCGGCCTCGTACAGGGCTTGCCCGGCGCGCCGGAAGTCGTCGGCCCATGGTGCGGCGAAGGCGAGCGGTCCGGCGGGGGTGATGGGGCTGAGGGGAGAGGCGACGAGGGGGCGGATCTTTTCGGTCAGTGCCTCCAACCGGGCTGGAGGCGGGGGTGCGGGCAGAGGGCGGAGTTCGGCGACACGCTGCCAGACGTCGCCGCGTTCGAAGCGGTCCAGGCAGGTGCTCAGCATGGTGCCGAGGAGCAGCATCGACACCTCCTTGCGTCCCACGCCTGGCTCCTGTTGTCGCAGGTAGGTGAGGATGTGGCTGCTGTCGGCGCAGAACAGCTCGTGGGCGATCTCCATGCCGGTGGGGCCACCGAACGCGGCGGTCTCCGGCTCGTAGATGGCCGGCCCCCAGCGTGAGATCACCCCTGAGGTGGCGAGGTCGTTCAGCGCGGTGTTGACCGCGGCTCTCATATCGGTCGTGGTTGCGGCGCGTGGGCGTAGCCGCAGTCTGAGGCCGGGCCGCTTGCGGATGAACCACCAGGCGCCGACCAGCTCGTGAAGGGCGTCGAGGCGCTGGCCGAGGTGGGCGGCTGCGACGTCGGCGGTGTCGGGGTACTCGACGTTGAGCTGGTACCAGTCGCGTTCAGCAACGTGTGTTCGGAGCGCCTCGCGGCCGGCGCTCTGATAGAGCTCGACCGCGTGGGCGAGGTCCGCGGGGAGCGTGTTGATCGCTGAGGCGGCTTTCGCGACAGTTGTGCCGGACAGGACGGCCATTACGGCCTCAGCCAGATCAGTGGCGACGGGGTCGATCAGGTGATCAGTAGACATGTGTCCCATCCCGAGTGCGGGAGTGTGTTGTGGGTGGCGGTGTGCTGCGCGAGTGCGAGGCCGACGGATCCGGTGAGCAGGCTGTCGTCGGCGTGCGAATCGGCTTGGTGAAGCATCGCCGTCAGGGCGGGGAGACAGGCGACGATGTCGTGGGTGAGGGCGTCGCCGGCGGCTCGCCACGCGGTTTGGTAGACGCCGGCGATGCCGTGGCAGAGCCCAGGTTCGGTGAGGTGGGCAAGCTGGGCGGGGTCGGCGAGACAGGCGGCCAGGGCATGCTCGGCGAGGCGTTGGCGGGTGGTGTCGCCGAGGGCGATGGCGGCCAGTTGCTGGGCGCGGGCGATGCCTACGGTGCCGTAACACCAGGAGGGGCGACCCGGCCCGCGTTGCCAGGTCCGGCCGGACTCCAGATCTGCGCGCGTGATCCACTGCGGCCACCACGGTCCGGCCTCGCCGTCCTGCTGCCACTGGTCGAGGCAGGCGCAGATCCGCTGGATGGCGTCGGCCTGGCCCTCCACGGCGACGCCATCGCGAAGCGCGATGGCGAGCACGGCCAGGATGCCGCCGGCGCCGTGCGCGATCCCGAGATTGGCGTGACCACCGGGCGTGGGTACGGTCGAGGCGGGATCATGATCGACCCACCAGCCGGGGAGCCCGCCGGAGGCCGGACAGGTGAGCCGTACCAGATGGCTCAGGATCGGTTCGAGGACGCCGGCGTCAGGAACGTGGCGCACCAGCAGCGCGGCGATTCCGGTCAGGCCACGGAACAGGTCGTAGTCCGCGAACGCCGCCGGCGCACCTCGTTCGACGCGGGCGGTCACGTGGGCCAGCCGGCGTTCGACGAGGCGGGTGACGTGCGCGTCGATGGTGGCGGCGGCTTTGCCGTAGCGGCCTGTCCGGGTGGCATGCAGGACGAAACTGATGGCCGGTGCGCCGAAGTAGAGCCCCGCCTGTTCGCCCACGCTGATCTCCTCGCCGGTGGCGGCCCTGATCCACTCGTGCGCGGTGCGCCATGGCTGCGACCCGATGTGGGCGCGTTCAATGTGGAGCAGCGCTGTTCCGGCCGCTCCTGCGGCCAGCGACTGCGCCAGGGAACCGCTTGCTGCCTTGATCATCGTGTGATCCGTTCCGCGAGGACCAGGAGACGCATCGCGGCGGCGCGGGCCAGCCGGTTGGTGACAGCCTCGATGCCGGGATCGACGCCGATGCTCCGGACATGGTGGTCGTGCAGCAGAGACCGCAGCACGGTGATGGGCAGGCGGTGGTGGCGGACGAGCTGCGCGCGGTACTCGCTCAGGGCAGCCCGCCGCACGGCCCAGGCGGCGGCCACCGCCGCGCCGCCCGGGTGGTCGCACAGGGCCTTATGGTCCTCGGCGGAGTCGGCCAGGAGCAGCGTTGTGTTCCGCAATGCCCGATCGCGTTCCCCGTACGCGCGGTCGAGCTGGTTGACCAGCCACCTGTGCCCGTCCTCGGACGTGGGGGCGAGACCGGCGGCGAGATCGGCCATCGATGCTGCGGTGATCGCCTGACCGGGCACGCCGGAGCGGGCGGCCATGGCGATCTGGGCCAGCGCGGCGGCTGAATCGGCGGCGGCTACCTGGTGCGCGGCGGTCATAGCCGTACCGGGACCGTAGCGGCCGGTCTGCGGCTGGTACGGCGCCAAGACAAGACGTGCGAGCAGCCCTTGCCCTTGCAGGTTGGTGGCGAAGTCGGCCAGGTGGGCAGTTGCGGCGCCGTACTGGCCGGGAGCGGACAGTTGCAGATAGAGCCAGAGTTGCTGAAGGCTGTCGGGCCGGAGGGTGTCGCGGTGGCGGCGGAACCACCAGCGCTCCAGATCGAGGCTCTGCAGGAGGCGGGGCAGATGGCCGGTCAAGATCTCGTCGTAGCGGGCGAGGTGGCCGTGCAACTGCGCGTGGAGCAGGTCGCCGGAGCCGGGCATCAGCATCGCGACCGGCCGTTCCATGACGGCGGGCGCGACAACGGGGCGGTGGGTGACTGGTGCGGCGGTCAGCGTGGCGAGGAACTCGCAGGACTGGCCGGTCCAGCCGCCGTGGGGGTCCTCGCGGAGTTCGACCTGTCCGGCGCGGTCGAGGCGGGTTCGCAGCAGGATCCGGTCCAAGGGAGAGTCGAGGTCGAGCGGCAACCGGGTCTCTTCCTGGTACAGCACCACCTGGGAGGGGGCGCGCCATCGCTCACGCCACGCCTCGAGGCGCTTGTTCCATACCTGCGTAGAATCGCGTGGCGTGCCCAGGTCGGAGGCGTTGAGGATCCAGCGGGCCGGGGCCAGCACCGTACGGCCATAGCGGAGGCGCGGCAGGTGCGGCAGCTTGCGGGCGGCGCCCCAGTCGAACAGCCCATAGACGGCATGACGGGCCCGCGGTACTCCGGCGAGGAACCGGGCCAGCGGGGGAGTGTGTACCGACGCCTCCAGCGCGTGCAAGGCCCAGGGCATGACGCGGCGGCCGGTCGAGATCTGGATCAGGTACATCTGGGTCGCATCGGCGGTCACCGCGAGGTCGTCCACGCTGATCGCGGCGGTTCCGGGAGCGGGATACTCGCCCAGGGAGATCATCGTGGGCAGGATCAGAGGGACGCGGACGACGTTCTCGTTGTGCCTGCGGCGAGGCGGAAAGGACAATTGTGCCTCCACCGTGTCGCCACCGGATGCGAAGGAGGCGGCCAGCAGGTCTCGCTCCCGCTCGGGCAGCAGGTGGGCGAATCGGCCGGCCATGCTGCTGCTGGTCCTCGGCGCGCCGGTCACCCACAAGGTGAACGCACCTCGTGCGACCGCGTCCGCCGATTCCGCCTCCACCTGGAAAGGCAGCTCGGCGCGGTGCGGGACGACCATCTCGGCGGGATCGCCGATCGTCAGCTCGCGGATCAGCCGCTTGGTCAGTGTGATCTCTGAGCGGCCTTCTATGGTGGCCTGCTGGATGAGCTGCAGCAGCGTGCTGTCGCGGTCGCTCAGAGGACGCAGGGGCCGGTCACGTGCCGCGCCGAGGAATCCGGCGGGCAGCCCGAGTCCTGAATCTGCGATCAGATCCCGTACCGGCACGAGAGCGCCCGGTCCGTATCGCGCCCGGAACGCGAGGTGATAGTCCCGCCAGATCTCCGGCCCGAACGGCCGCGTGGTCAGGCGCAGCAGCACCGACGCGGCGGCGGCCGCCTCGTCCAGCACCGTGCGTGGCAGGCTGATCTGCCCGTCGACCGCGGTGTCGGCGGCCAGCACGGTATCGATGCCGCCGCAGATGGAGATCATCCGGTCGGCGATGTCGGCGTGCGCCGGCGGATCTCCCGCAGAAGGGCGGCTCAACCGGTGCTGAATGCCTTCGAGGTCTCTCCGGAGGTCCGCGATGTCGGGAAGGTCGTTGCCGGCGGCGTGCAGGTGGTCGATCACATACGGCAGGCCGTCCACGACGGTCGAGGGCGGGCGTAATGAGGTGAGCAGGAACCCTTGGGCGACGAGGTCGGCCAGCAGGGTAGTGATCGTGCCAAGCGTGGCGGCAGGGAACGCCGCCTGGAGCTGCTCGGCGAGGCAGCCGAACGGCACGGGCACGTTGGCCGCTTTCAGAGCGAGTTGCACGGGCCGGGTGCAGCGGATCGAGGTCTCGGTCAGCGGACCTGGCTGTCCGGCGCTGGAACGTCCTGGGACGATGGCCCGATCGCCGCGTACGAAGCACAAGTTGTTGACCATCACCCGCAGACCGGCCAGGAGTTCGGGACGCCTCTCTAATCGATCCACGAGCATGGCGAGCCACTGCCCGTCAGCCCGTATCAGGACCCGATGGCCGGAGCCGAAGCAGGGCGTCACGGTATGCCCGACCTGCACCGGCGCTATCCCGGCGAACAACCCGAACGGGACCGGTCGGCGCTGCCAGCGCACCAGATAGGACGCCACGGTCAGCGTGAGCCGCCGCAGCTGCTCGGTACTGGCTCCCTCACGGGTGACGATGTCGAGCCGGCCGGAGAGCGACGGGCTGGCCAGGCGCAGCGCCGCCCTTACATTGGGACGCGCCCAGATCTCGGCCAGCCACCGTCGATCGATTTCCGCTGGAGCATCGGGATCGTCGAGGTGATCCGGCAGCTCCAACCCGTCCGGAAAGGTGCTCACCCGGCCCAGTACCGGGCCGGAGGGCCGGAAGAACAGCGCTGATCTCATGATCCTCCACCTCAGAGGGGTGGGGCTGTCGGCGCCGCCAAAGGGCACGGCGCCGACAGCGGGGTTACGTCGTCGTCAGAACGGGTCGGCGACGGCGGTGGCGCAGGAACTCGCGCACGAGGGGTTGCAGTTGTCGTCGGTGGAGCACGCCAGGACGGGCAGCGGCACGCTCGCCTCGATCACGCGCATGTCGAGCTCGAAGTCCTCGTCAGGGATCTCCGTGACAGGCAACCCCTGGGGTGCCTCGACGGTGTTGATGGACACTGCTTCCTCCTTCACTGGGTGGGTGGGGCCACCTGGCTCCGAGCAGTTACGTCGGGCCAGGAGATCGTGATCTTCGTGTGGCGCTTCTGGATGACCAGCGCGCCCTCGGGCAACGCCTCCGTAGCGGTGCCGATCGGCCAGACGGCGAAGTCCGGGCTGGGTCCGTTGCGGTAGTCGCGGTCCCACACCCGCACCTGTTCCACGACCGCCTCAGCGATCCGCGATCCGTGAGGGCCGTAGCCATGCGCTCCCATCTCGACGACGCCCTCTCCGGCCGGGCGGACCGACAGGTAGGCAAAGGAGTCGCCCTCCTCATCGACCGCGGCGAACGGGAACCGGCGTCCACCCGGCTCGACCGCGACTCCTGGGTCACCGTCACTGGTGTCCACGACCAGGTGGCAGAAGCCAGGCAGAGCGGTCGCCATCCACAGCGCCAGGTCCGGGAACGGTTCCGACCTCCGTACGGTCACCCCGGACCAGGCCGCGACAGGCTCGCCGGCCAGCACGCCATCCAGAGCGGCTGGTTGCTGCAGATTTCCGTCGTCGAAGCGCAGCCCGACTTTCTGGCTGCCCAGCAGCCACAGATGGCCGTGGTTGCCGCCGGCGCCTTGCATCCAGACGAAGCCGGAGACTGCCTGCGACACGGCGACGAGATGATCGTTCACACACTCCAGGGCCAGCGATCGGCTGATCCCCTTCATCCGCAGCGGAACGACCATCCTGCCGCCTGGGGCGAGTTGCTTACGCCAGGCCGGCGGGATATCCCACGCGCCGACCGTTACCATGATGCGGTCGTAAGGGCCGTCGTCCTCCAGGCCGTACTCGGCGTCGCCGGTGGCAACGCGTACCCGCTCATACCCGGCCGCGTCCAGGCAGGCGCGGGCCCGGCTGGTCACATCGGCGTCGATGTCCATCGTCGTCACCTGACCTGCTGGGCCCACCAGCTTCGCCAGCAGGGACGCGAAGTAGCCCCCTGATCCGACTTCCAGCACGCGCATTCCCGGCTTGATGTCGGCCTGTACGAGCTGTACGGCCTGCGTGTCGGGCGCGGACATCGTGGAGGTCAGCACGCCGTGCTCGCTGCGCTTGACCTCGACGATGTCCAGCGCGTACGCCGCATCCAGCGACACCTCAGGGGCGAACAGATGCCGGGGGACCGTACGGAACGCGGCCTCGACCCGTCCCGGGAGCGGGAAGCCCCACTCGGCGCATGCGGTCGCCACACTGGTGGCCATGGCGTCACGCAACACGGCTGCGTCCTGGACGGCGTTGTCGGTGATCACGGGTTATTCCTCTTCTTGGTGGTGATGGGTAACTGGTAGATGGTCGCTGGTGGCGCTGCGTCACGTCGCTGAACGAAGCCCCGGGCGTGGCGTTGAGCTTGATCGGCCTTCTCCAACTGATGCGGGCGAAAAGTCATGTCGATTGCGCTTCCGGTGGGGCTACGTCGGACCCTGGCCGTCTGACTCGGTGCCGATGTTCAGCGCGGTGATGCTCGACGAGGGCGGTGTAGATGGTGAGAGCGTGACGGTAGAGGCCGCGTCCGGTCTCCTCGTAGCTGCCGCCAGCGACCGGGCGTAGGACGAAGAAGCGTCCGCCCTCGCACGCGAATTCATAGCGGCCGCAGCATGAGGTGTGCGTGATCCGAAGCGCGCTGCCGATCGGCGTGTACGGCACCCACTCGAATACGGGCTCCGGTGGGTCCGGCTCAGCCGTCTGCGGTCGGCGGGCTCTGATCATCGTCTGCTCTTCTCGGGAGGGATCTGACTATCTGTTCGGCCGGGCAGGTTGGTCGTGGGCCTGGCGCGGTGCCTCTCGTACCGGCCCTACGCCCGGTCGCAGTCGGTGAGGGTGGAGGAGAATTTGTGGACGTAGGCGCAGGCGCGTATCCGTATCGCCTTGGGCGGATGCATGAGCAGCAGCGTGAGCAGGAGGGGGCGCTGCCACCAGCGCAGCGCGGCCGCGCGTCGGCGGCGGACCGGCCGGGTCAAGGCCCAGTACCCAGGCGCGCCGTTGCCGTGGATGGCGACGGCGGCTGTGTCGCAGGCGAGTTCGAGCGTCCAGCTGACCGCGACGTGCAGGAGCAGTACTCCCGCGAGGCTGGCCACGATGGTCGGTCCGGGTGAGAAGATCCCGGCGAGCATGGCGCCTCCGGTGAGGACGATCATGCTGACCCGGTGTGCTGCCATGTGCGCGCGCTTCAGATGAGCGCGCTCGTGTGCCAGGACGAAGCGCAGCACATCCAGGTTGGCGGGCTGCATGAGCCGGTCGCCGACGAGGAGTATGGCGTGCCGGGTGCCGACCAGCGGTAACATGCCCGCCGACCAGCGCATCATGCAGGTGCACGCGTTCTCCGGGTGGCCGCAACAGCATCTGGCCGGGTAGACGTGGAGCTCGTAGTCGCGTTGCCGGGCCGCCGCACGCGACTGGGCGATGACGTCGGCCACGTCCGGGTGCACCACGGAGAGAAGGCCCTGCTCGTAGGAGGCCGCGCTGTCCCAGTCGATGGTCGGGGACCGCCTGATCTGGCTCTTCTTGATCGCCCACCCGATCTGGGACAGCAGGACGAGACCGGCCCAGCATGCCAGCGCGATCAGTTGGCCGGTCAGAGCGCTCAGTCCGAAGCCGAAGGCAATGAACAGCACGGGCATCACGAAGAGACCGCTCCGGGAAGAGAGGCTGTTCGCCTTGGCAGTGAGTTCTTCGCCCAGTTCGCGGAACGTCCGCCGTTGGGGTTTGCGGGGCTTGGAGGCGGAGCGGGTAGGGGTGGTGGCCATGGGAAGGGGCACTCCGTGGAAGCGGTATCGGTAGCGGATAGACGAGAGAGTCAGGCGTGGCCGTGGGTGGGTGTGGACTGGCGTGATCGCAGAAGACGATGTTGGAGCAGCAGGAAGAGGCCGTTGGCGATGATGCCGAGGCTGCCGAGCAGGACGATCACTGCCCACATGGCGGGGATGTCCAGGGTGCTGGCGGTTTGCTGGAGCCGGTAGCCGAGCCCATCGGTGCTGGCGGCCAGCTCGGAAACCACCATCATGATCAGGGCGAGGGAGACGCTCAGTCGTAGCCCGGCCAGGATTCTGGGGGCGGCGGCGGGGATGAGCACCGACAGCAGTCGCTGGCGGCGTGGGAGCCGGAAGACCGTGGCGGTGTCGAGGAAGGCGCGGTCGATGCTGCGGATGCCGTCTGCGGTGGTGATCAGGATGGGCCAGGTGACGGCGTAGATGATGGTGGCGAGCTGGGTGGGGGTGCCGATCGGCAGCGTGGCCAAGAAGAGGGGCAGGAGCGCGGGTGGTGGAATGGCGCGGCCGATGTGCAGGATCGGGTTGGTGAGGGCGGCCAGAACGGGGGAGAGGCCGAGTGCGATTCCGGCGGCCAGGCCGAGGGCGGCGGCCAGCGTCCAGCCGAGCGCGAGGCGGGTCAGGCTGGGCAGCAGATCTTCAATCGCCTGGTCGGTGAGGAAGGCTGGGCCGGCGAACCATAGGTCGTAGGCGCGGGCGATGACCGTGCTGGGTGGTGGGAAGTAGAGCAGGTGGTGGATGCGGGTGATCACCTCCCAGGCGATCAGCGCGGCCGTCGCGGCCAGGGCGGGCAGCGCGCGGGCCCAAGGACGCTTCGGGCGCAGGAGGCGGTATCGGTGTGGGGTCATCGGGGCTGTGCTCCGGTGGTGTGCCGGTGCCAGGTGAAGAGCTGGTGTTCGCCGGCGGCGCACAGCTCGGTAGCGGCTAGGGCGAGCAGTCCGGCGACGACGGTGGCGGCCAGGGCGTGGGCGGGGCGGTCGAAGCTGTAGGCGTTGACGATGTAGGTGCCGATGCCGGGTGTGGCGCCGGCGATGACCTCGACGCTGACCGACACGATCAACGCGACGGGGATGGCTAGGCGTACGCCGGTGGCGATGTGGGGTGCGGTGCTGGGCAGGCAGGCGCGCCATGCGATGGCGAGCAAGCCGAAGCCGTAGGCGCGCAGGGTCTCCTTGAGCAGCGGTTCGATTTCCAGCATCCCGTACAGGGTGGTGATCAGGATCGGCCAGGAGCAGCTGTAGACGATCAGTGCGGCCTTGGCGGCGCTCGGATCACCGAGCAGGGACAGCGCTAGGGGGATGAGTACCAGTGACGGGACTGAGCGCAGGAACTCGATGATGGGCCGCAGCACGTGTTCGACGCCGGGCAGCGCGCCCAGGAGCAGTCCCATCGTGACGGCCAGCCCGAAGGCGGCGGCCAGGCCGGCAGCGCAGGCGTACAGGGTGGCATAGACATGTGCGGCGAACTCGCCGTCGGCCAGCAGGTCGCCTGCGGCGGCTGCCACGCTGGAGGGGGCGGGCAGCACGCGGGGGCCGGGCGGGCCGAGACGGTGAGCCAGTTCAGCGGTCACGCCGAGCAGGGCAACCCCGGCTGCGCCGAGCAGGGCGCGGCGCTGCCACGTCAGGGTGCTCACGAACTCTCCACGAAAGGCGTCGGGTAATCGGAGGAGGTGAGGGGGCGGGCGATCGGTTGCGGGGTGAAGGCTGGCCGATCGCCCGCCCCTTCGGGGAGATGGCTGGAGGGGCTAGTCGCTGTCGGTTATGGCGATCATGAGGGTGAAATCGCCGGGCAGGGATTCGTTGCTGATGAGGGTGAGTCCTGCTTGCGCCAGCAGGGCCCGGTATTGCGGCAGGGTGCGTTCCCGGCCGCCGGCGAACAGGGTCATCATCCGCAGGTCCAGGTCGATGCCGCTGGTGTGGATGCCGGGTTCGGGCAGCAGCGTCTCGACCACCCACAGCTCGGCGTCCGGTCCGCCTTTCTCCAGCGCCTGGCGGGCGTTGGACAGCAACCGCAGGCCGGAGGCGTCGTCCCAGTTGTGCAAGACAGAGGAGACGATGACCACGTCAGCGGGTGGGCAGGTGTCGGCGAAGATGTCGTCCGCGATGACGTCGACTCTTCCGGCCAGGCCCCGCTCGGCGAAACGGGTGGCCGCCCGCGCGGCCACCTCGGTTCGCTCGATGAGGATCCCGGTCAGACGCTGGTCGCCGTCCAGGATGGTGGACAGCAGGGTGCCGTCGCCGCCGCCGAGGTCGGCGACGCGGGTTCCGGCGAAGTCGCGGGCGGCCAGCGCGGTGGCCAGACCGATGGTGCGGCTGCTCATGAACGTGGCGAACATGCCGGCCAGGCCGGGCTCGGCGGCCATCAGCGGGTACGGGGTTGCCTCGCCGTTCAGGGCGTGAGGACGTCCAGTACAGATGGTGGCAGCCAGGCCGGCGCCCGCCCGCTGCCACAGCGGCGAGGTGATCACACCGAGAGCGGCCCACATCGCGGCGCCGGGGCGCAGGTCCTGGCCGAGCGGGGTCAGCCCGTAGCGGCCACGCTCGTCGGTGGTCATCACGCCGTACGCGTGCATGGCGTGCAGGAAGCGGTCCATCATCTGCGGATCGGCCTGGCAGACCTTGGCCAGGTCATCGCTGGTGCGGAATTCGTCGTCGTCCAGGGTGTCGGCGATGCCGAGACTCACGAAGGACTGCAACGCCTTCAGCCATATGTCAGCGCCGGTCATCTGCTGGATGGCTTTCTGCGTTGTGATGGCCTGCTGCCGGGCGGCGAACGGGCCGTTGTCGATCTCGCCGGCGCCGGTGGCCCCTTCTACCGGCGGTGCGGGCATGTCACGGTCATCGACGCTCATGAAGTGGCCCCCAACGGGGAGGTGGGCGAGGTGGAGGCCGAGCCGGGCGCGTGCCACAGGAGTTTGGATGCGTCTATCGGCTTGGTGAGGTACTTGTCCGCTTCCGATTTGCCTCTGGAGAACTCCTCCATCGCGTCGGCGACGCGTTGCAGGCGGGTGGGGTTGAGTGTGGTCGGGAACGAGCCGAGCGCGATGGAGTGGGCCGTCTCCTCGTCGATGTGCGCGTAGGAGGGCAGGATTTTCTTGACCGTGCTGTCGTCCCGGGCGGCCAGTTCCTGCCCGCGGGCCAGAGCGCGCTGGAAGCGCGCGACGAGGTCGGGATGCGCGTCGGCCCATTTGGTGCCGACCGCCCAGCCGGCGATCGGCCACTGGCTGGTGCCCGCCGTGGCGACGTCCTCCAGTAGCCGGCCGCCGTACTGCTTCTTGAAGAAGGTGATGAACGGCTCGGTCATCCAACCCACATCCACACGGCGGTTCTGGACGGCCGCGGCCATCTGCGGCAGCGGAACCTGCACGAAAGTGATGTCGTCCGCGGTGACTCCGGCCAGACGCAGGGTGCTTTCCGTTGTGAGAGTGGAGACGCTTTTGAACGTCCCCACGCCGATGGTGATCTTGTCGCCGGTACCGTTCGACTTCAGATCCGCCAGGCTCTGGATGGGGGAGTCCTTGCGAACCATCAGCAGGAAGCAGTCGTTTTCGGCTTGGTAGGCGTCGGCGATCAGGCGGGCCAGGCCCGGCTGTCGGTCCTCCACCGCGTACCCGGTGACGTAGTTCCACAGGGCTACGTGGGTGTCGCCGCTTGCCAGGCCCGGGACCGCGTCGGAGCTACCGCGGATCTCGGTCCACCGGATCTTCAGGCCCTCGCGGGCGAAGAACCCGCAGTGCTCGGCCAGCTTCGCCGGCGCGACGTCCGGGATGGAGATGATGGCCACCTGGAGGGTGACGAGTTCCCTGGCCGCGTCCGTGGTTGCCGTTGTTGATGCGGGTGCGGTGTTCGAGCCGCAGATACCTGTCGAGCGGCGCGCTGTGGTGCTGCTCGGCGGCGCGCACCCGATCGCGAGCACGCATAGCGCCGATAATGTGACCGATAGTAGTCGTTTCATGGAATTCCAAACAGAAGAGGGATAGAGGGAATGAAGCTGGGGCGCGGTCGTGGCTCGATCTCACGCCTGTGCTGATCAGTCGAGCGGCGACGCCGAGACGGTAACGGGACGCCGCATCACGGCGAAGGTATGGTCAGCTCGAGCGCAGCCGGTGCTGCACCCAGGCCAACGCAGCGGGCCGTAGGGGCGGGGTGGGGCCAGGCTGGAGAGGAGCGTCTTGAGGCCGGGGCGTGCGGGATGCCACAAGCATCTGATGGAGTGCCCATGTCGCGATGTAGCCGGTGACCGCCCTGTAAGGCGCCTGACGCCAGCAGGGGAAGGAACACGCGAACAGGTCCTCCACCTCCTCCTCCGGGTGGCCGGCCTGCACGAGATGCACCCCGAACGGGACCAGGTCCACCCACGCGGCCCCGTACGCGGCCCGGGACCAGTCGGTGACGACGATGGGATACCCCACGGCGACCAGCAGGTGTCGCGGCGCCCACTGCCGGTGAAGCAGGGTGGTGCCCGCGACGGCCGCGTCGTCGAACAGCCGCAGCGCCGCCTGCCAGACGTCCAGTTCGTCGACGGGCAGCACCCCCGCACTGAGAACCTGGATGGCGCTGCTCACCTCCTGGCGAAGGTCGTCCTCGGCCCGCGCGGCGCCGGTGGGCATGCTGGTGGCGGCGAATCGCAAGCTCAGCTCCGCCAGCCCTTCCACCACCAGCTCCAGATCACGCGTTCCGGGTACGAGGCTCGGCGCGTGATACATGTCGTTGACGTAGCTCGTCACGAGCAGGTGAGCCTGGTCGATGGTGCCGATCAGCCGCACCTCGGGACCGGGAACGTCGGTGCGGTGGGTGCGCGCCCACGTCTCTCGCCGCAGCAGTTCACCGGCATCGGTGCCCTTGACCCCCGCCTTCAACACCGCCCGGCTGCCGTCATCGAACTCCAGCCGGGCCAGCAGCGCGCTGCCGTCCGGGCTGGCGGGCAGATACTGGGAGATGTTCAGCAGCTCCCCGCATCGCCAGTTGATCGTTTCCAACACGGGACCGGGCAGGTCTTCTAGAGTCAGACGTGTCATGACGTCTCCCAAGCGCAAAAGCCGCCGTGCGGACTCATGTCTCATTTCTCCTTCGTCGTGATGTCGAACCGGTTGTTGCGGTCGGTTCAGCGCAGGGCGCGCATGTCGTGCCTGAAGACAGGCGACCTTCCGCGCAGGCGCCATAGAGGGGAGGCGAGGCTGATCGGGGTCGTCCTGGACGAGTTTTCGCAGGATGCCCGCCGCCGGCTCCGGCTCCGTGATCTCCTTGCGCAGTCATGGCTCGTCGTTCCTCCTTGCCGGAGTTAGCGGCGGTGCTGTGGTGGTCGTCCAGCCGGGATAGGCGAACTGCAGAGTGACGTATTGGAGGGCTTTGCGCTTCGTGGCTATGTGGGATCCGCACGTCATCGCATGCCCCGGTCCTGAGCAGCCATCTCCTCCCGTCGTGCCGCGGACACGGCCATCCCGCGCTTGGGGCCGGGACTGAGTTCGACGATGCCCGCATAGAAGTGCGGGGCGCCTTCGACGCTTCGCGCGAGGGCCACATCGTCGGGGTGCTGTGGCAGGAGTTCGTATGTCCTGCACAAGCCCGCGATCATGCGGCGGCCTCCCAGAAGGTCCTGAATCTCCTCCTTGGACCGCAGGTAGATGGGACTTACGTACTTCTCATACAGCTCCTTCGCCTTGGCCGCGTCCTCCTCGGCCACCCCGTCATCCGTGACGTGAGACAGCACCAGGACGCTGCCGGCGGCCAGACCGGCGGCCAGGTCGTCCACCACCCGCTTGACGGTCTCGTCGGGTGCGAAATGCAGAACCGCACCAGCAACGACGACGGCCGGCTGATCGAGGTCGATCAGCTCACGCAGGTCGGGGTGTCGCAGCAGGCCGTCGACATTCCAAACGTCAGCCTCGACCACGGTCAATCCGGGCCAAGAGCCGTACGCGCTGCGGGCGTGGACCAACACTGTCGGATCATGGTCCATGTAGGAGACGCGGGCCCCGGGCACCACAGCCTGCACGGCTCGGTGGAGGAGCGGCTCGTCCGGCATGCCGCAGCCGAGATCGAGGTATTGCCCGAACCCTTCTTCCGCGAGGTAACCAGGCACACGCTCGTTCACGCACAGCCGGTTCTCCCTGGTGACCTCGCTTATGCCAGGGAAGATCTTCTTCAGCGCCTTACCCAGCGCCCGCTCTGCGGCGTAGGCGTCCTTACCGCCATTCAAATAGCCGTACACCCGCCCCTGCGTCGGCGCCGGAGATGCGGCAGCAAGTTCTTGCAGAGGGTCGGCGGCCGGGGACTCCTCGGTGTTCATCGTGGCCTCGTGCTCACTCGGAGCGGGTGGAGGAGCGGAATGTTCTACGCTTCTCACGGGTCAGGACCTCGATTCCTGATCAAGGCCCCGGATCTTCCCCCGGTGTTCGCTGCGCCGGGGGCCGGGGCCGCCTTTGTGTGAGGGCGCTGCCAGTCGCACCCCTCAGGAGTAGCGTTGTCAGTACCGCCAGGCATGGGCTAGAGGTTGACTGTCCGCTGGGTGTCCGCAGCAACTCCGGACAGACTGCGGACACTCGGCGATGCGGTGAGGAGCACCTCATGGACACGGAATCGTTCGGCGGGGCACTTCGACGTCTTCGCCTAAGCGCCGGCATGTCCATTCGCGATCTCGCGCGCCGTTCCAACTGCGGCAAGAGCTACATATCCAATCTCGAACATGGACGAAGCACACCCAGCCTGGGGATCGCGAACGCCCTCGATAAGGCGCTTGGCGTAGGCGGTGAACTGGTGGCGCTGGTGCCGCCTGCTCCGATGGGGCGGGCGTCCGTAGGCACCCCTGACGATCAGGAGCGCCTTGCGTTCGCCGTTCACCAGCCCTTCCGCCTCGACCTAATAGCGGTCGCCCATCTTCGGCTGCAGGTTCATCAGCTCGATGACCGGTACGTCTGGGAGCCATCGACAGCGCTCCTGGCAGATGCTGGTCAATATCTCGCTCAGGTCCGCTTCCTGAACATGCACGCCCCGAACGGACGTGTGCGACGCGAACTGTCTGCCGTGGAAGCTGAGGCTGCCACGCTGATGGGCCAACTCGTCTGGGACGCTTCCCAGCGACGTGACCATGCGACGGCCCACCTCTACCTTGACCAGGCGCTACGCGCCGCACGCCAGTGCGGTGACCCGGTAGCGGAAGGGCTTGCCCTCCTTCGCAAGACGATCGTGGTCCTCTACGGTGAGCAAAACCCGCGCACCGCGCTCAGCCTTGCCCAGCAGACAGCGGAAACCGTCAGGCATGCCAGCGAGGTACTGCGCGGCCTGGCCTTCTCGCACTTGGCCGAGGCGCACGCGATGCTGGGAGCACGAGCTGCATGCGAAGCGGCGCTCATCGAAGCCGATACGTCCTTCGGCCGGGTAGGTGACGTCGATGCTGCGATCGACCTCTTTTCGTCCAGTCAGTTCGGCCGTATGGCTGGCTCGTGCTACCTGTTCTTGCAGGATCACCAGCGGGCACAGGCACTGCTTGAGAGCACAGCGCTGACGCTTGATGATCGATCCAAGGCGCAGGGGATTGTGCTGGGGAATCTAGCGTTGGCCGCGATCAGGCAAGGTCATCTGGATGATGCAGCCGTACGGTTGCACCAGGCAATTGATGTTATCGAGGTCAACTGGGGCGGCGGCGGCTTGAATATCGTGTTCGGAGCCAGTCGCGAACTGCGTTCCTGGCCAGACGTACCAGCGGTACAGGACGTGCAGGACAGGCTCTTGAGCCTGATGACCATGGGGTAGCTACGTGGCGGATATGGATCAGGCGAAGCAGTGCGTACGCGAACGAGTTTGGGCGCTGCTCGAGCAAGCGGGAGCGGCCGAGGCTGGGGTGCGCGGCTACATCCCTGCCTTCAGCGGTGCTGAGCAGGCCGCCGAGCGGTTGACGATGCTTACGGCGTGGCAGCGCGGCCAGGTGGTGAAGGCCGTGCCGGATCGAGCTCAGCTTCCTGTGCGGGTACGTGCGCTCAAGGCAGGCAAGATCGTTTACATGGCTGTGCCGAAGCTGGCCGAGGCGCCACCGTTCTACCTCCTCGACCCACGCAACCTTTCCGTGCCAGCTGAGGAAGCCGCTGACCGAGCTGTCGCAGCGCGCATCGCCCGTAAGGTGGATGTGGATGAAATGAGACCAGTTGACCTCGTGGTGTGCGGCAGCGTTGCCGTGAACCGGGCGGGAGCGCGACTAGGTAAGGGTGCGGGCTACTCCGATATCGAGGTCGCATTGCTGGTAGAGGCGGGTCTGCTGAGCAACTCGACCACCATCGTGACGACGGTGCATGAATTGCAGGTGCTCGATGAGGATTTGCCCGAGGATGAGCATGATTTCCGGGTTGATTTCATCGTCACGCCGGAGCGAGTCATTGAATGCGACTCACCGAAGCGACCAACGGGTCTGTCATGGGAACGTCTGAGCCCTGAGAAGATCGCCGCCATACCTCTGCTGGCGAAGCGGGCGTCGTGCCGCGACAGCTAGGAGTTCAGGGCGAGGTCGAGCAGAGGGCTGCCGCGGCCCACCCGGAACGCAGACGCCTCCTTCGGATCGGCGGTGCGCGTCAATCGGGAGTGCATGGCGGGGCGGATGGAGGGTCCGATGGCGGTTCGCCGAGTCGTGCTCTGGGACATCGATCACACTCTCATCGACACGAGGGGAGTCGGACGCGAACTGTCAGCACAGGCCTTTGAGCAGGTCACTGGCGTGCCCATGGTCAAGCAGGCGAAGATCGACGGCATCACCGAGCCAGTGATCTTCCGCGAGACCGCCAAGCTACATGGACTGCATACCGAGCGAAAGGACTTCGACCGGTTCGCTTCGGCGCTGACCAAGGCCCATCTGGAGCGAGCTGCCGAGTTGCGAGAACGGGGTCACGCGCTGCCTGGCGCCGCGTCTGCGTTGGACGCGCTGTTCGCGATACCCGAAGTCGTGCAGACCGTGTTGACGGGCAATGTCGGGGCTTCCCCCACGAACGCGAACACCGATTTCAGGCGGCAGGCCTCAGACTAACTGCCATCGCCTCGTAGGCGATCGGGCTGAGTTGGCCGAGGCGGGAGTGCCGTCGGACAGTGTTGTAGCGGGTGATCCACCGGAACACGGCCAGGCGGGCGGTCCAGGCGTCGGGCCAGTGGTGCGCACCCTGCAACGTCTCGCGTTTGAGGGTGGCATTGAAGGACTCGGCCAGCGCGTTGTCGGCGCTGGTGCCGACCGCGCCGCGCGAGCGGGTGACGCCGAGCCGGCGACAGGCCCGGGCGAACTCCCGCGAGCAGTACTGCGCCCCGTTGTCGCTGTGAAACACCGCGCCGTCCAGGCGGCCGCCTCGGGTATGCGCGGCTGCCTGTAGCGCGTCGATGACGAGTTCGGTGCGCATGTGGTCGGCGATCGACCAGCCTGCCAGCCGGCGCGAGTACAGATCCACGACCGTGGCCAAGTACAGGAAACGGCCGCCGCCGACGGGTAGATACGTGATGTCGCCGACGTAGCGGGTGCCCGGCTGCTCGGCGGTGAAGTCGCGCTGGATCAAGTCCGGAACCGGGGCCGCGTCCGGCTCGCCAATGGTGGTGCGGATCTTCTTGCGCAGCCGCAGCCCGGCGATGCCGTGCTCGCGCATCACCCGTTCCACCCGCTTGTGGTTGACCTTCATTCCGGCGGCGCGCAGCTCAGCCGTCATCCGGGGTGAGCCGTAGGTTCCATCGTGCTCGGCGTGGATCCGCCGCATCCGCTCGGCCAGCTGCTCATCGGCCTGGCGGCGGGCCAGCCGCGCCGCAGCGCCTTTCAGCCAGCGGTAGAAGCCCGAGCGGGACACCTGCAAGACCCGGCACAACCGCTTCACCCCGTAGAGCGTCTTGTGATCCTCAACGAACTGGAAGCGGTTCACCAGTTCGTCTCGCCCGCGAAAAGCTTGGCTGCTTTGCGCAGGATGTCCCGCTCTTGCTCCAGCTCTCGGACCCGCGCCTTGAGCTGCTTGTTCTCTTCTTCCAGCACGTCGTCCGAGGGTACGTGCCCGCCCGACGCGGCCTTACCCACCGGGGCCGCGCCGGCTCCGCGTTGTCCGCCTTCGCCACGAGCCTGCGCGGCGCGAACCCAGACTCGCAGCGTCTCGCGGCTGACTCCGAGGTCCCGCGCGATCGACGTGATCGTCCGGTCCGGCCTCGACAACACCAACGCCACCGCGTCGGCCTTGAACTCGGGCGGGTAGTTCTTCATCACCATCAGGAACATCTCTTCCCCTGGACCTCAAGATCCAGTCTTCGAGGTGTCCTCGCTCAAGGGGGAATGCCCGTCCGAAGGGTGTAGCTCTTTTGCAGTGACTTATTCGATCAGGCGCCGAGGGTGTATTCGTC
>NZ_BAAAMU010000122.1:0-31855 GCF_039529435.1 Nonomuraea maheshkhaliensis | reverse complement strand
CACCCCCCCCCCCCCCCCCCCCCCCCCCCCCCCCCCCGCCCGCCCGCCCGAGGCGTCCCTGCTGGTCGGCGTGGTGCCGGTGGCCCGGGCGCCGCTGCACCTGCGCGAGCCGGTGCTGCGCGTCTCCCCGCCGCCCGGCACCCCCGTGGAGACCTTCGAGGCCCTGGCCCGCGTCCTGACCTCCCGCTGACCCGGTCTCCGGTGCGATCATGATCGCGAAGCCCGAGATGGAGGCACTCATGCGTTCCTTACGCACCCTCGGCGCCGCGGTCGGCGTCGTTGTGATCATGGCCGTCGGCGCGCTGCCCGCCGCCGCCGCGCAGCCGCCCACGTACACGTGGCACCGGCAGACCCTCTGGAAGCAGTCCGTCACCACCGACCCGGCCACGGGCAAGAACGTCACCACCTGCTACCGGCTCCCCGCGGTCGTGAAGACGAGCAACGACGTGCTGCTCGCCTTCGCCGAACGGCGCAACAAGAACAACTGCGCCGACCACGGCGCGTTCGACGTCGTCATGCGGCGCTCCACCGACCACGGCGTCACCTGGGAGCCGAGCAGGACGATCCTGGCCGGCACCACGGGGGCGGAACTCCAGGGCAACGCGACCGTGGTGGCCGACTCGTCCGGGCCGGTGTTCCTGTTCACCACCTCGGAGCCGACCGCCACGCAGCACACGCCACGCACCCCGAAGGTGCAGGTCAGCTTGGACGACGGGCGTACGTGGTCGGAGCCGCGCGACCTGTCGGGCGACATCAAGGCCCCAGCGGGAGCCGGCGACTGGTTCGCCACCGGGCCCGGGCACGGCATCCAGCTCACGCGCGGCGTGCACGAGGGCCGGCTGGTCGTGCCCGTCTACTTCGCCGTGGGCGACCGGCAGAGCGTGCGGCTGGTCTACAGCGACGACCACGGCGAGAGCTGGCTGATCGGCGCGACCGCCACGTACGACAAGTCCGTGCTCAAGCTCGGCGAGCAGACCCTGGCCGAGCGGACCGACGGCGCCATCCTCGTGATCGCCCGCAACGGCGTGGTGCCCGACCAGACCTCCGTGCACGGCCTGGCCCGCGCCACGAGCTCGGACGGCGGCGAGACGTTCGACGCCGCCTTCCGCGCCGACAACGCCGTCACCGCGCCGCCGACCCACCCCGCCCTGCTCCGCCAGCGCTGGGACGGCGGCCCGTACACGCGCATCCTGCTGTCGGCGCCCGCCACCCCCAAGACGGACAACAACCCCGTGGGCATGAACGTGCGCTCCTCCTTCGACGAGGGCGCGACCTGGCGCCACCACGACGGCGCCGCGGGGAACGCGGGCATCAGGATCGACGGCGACCACGCCGGTTACTCCGACATGACGCTGATCGGGAACGGGGCGATCGGCGTGCTGTACGAGGCGGGGGTGGCCCGCTTCCGCGACGAGATCCGGTGGAACTGGTTCTGGGAGAGCGCCATCGGCCTGCGCTGACCTCCACGAAGGCGCGCCCGGCCTCCATGGACCCGCGCTGACGTCACAAGCCATCAGCCTGGGCAAGGGCCGGCGTCACGGGTCGCAGGGTGGCAGAGGTCCTCGATGGCGGCGGCCACGCGGCGGGTGAACGGGGAGGCGCTGGCCGGGCCGTGGAAGGGCTGCGTGGCGCCGTCCGTGACCGCCTCGATGGTGGCCAGGTCGGCCCCCGGATGACAGACGACATCGGGGCCCGGCAGGTCCGCCAGCAGGAACTCGCCCTGGTCGGCGCGCGCCTCTGCCGGGCTCGCGGCGGGGCGGGCCCAGCGCAGGCGGCCGTCGCGGTCGAGCCGGTAGACGCCGGGGCCCCGGCCGGCCGCCACCCGTACCGGGGACTCGTGCCGATGACGCACCCGGACCGAGAACGGCCCGCCGCGCTCGGTCGCCCGCAGCAGGCTGAGCTGGTTGAACTCCTGCGGATCCGCCAGCCAGCCGACCCGGCCGCGCAACATCACGACCAGGTGCGCCAGCGTGAACGGCGGCACCCCCACGGCCTGCTGATTGACCGCCGACCCCTCGGCGCTCTCGTCGTGCCGCCACTTGATCGCCGACACCAGGACCCGTTCGCCCGGCGTGAGCAGCGCGTGCACGCTGAACAGCCCGGCGACGCCGTACCGGCGCCAGCCCCAGACGCCGATGCGCTCGGCGCACTCGATGAGCAGCGCGGCGGCCGGCACCGGCCACGGGCGTGACCAGTCCCGCCCGGCCGGGCACAGGGGGCCGACGCCCAGCTCGGGGACACCGGTGGCGCCGTGGGACGGGCGGTCCACGTACACGCTGACGCCGCCCTCGCCGTCCGGGACGCTGAGCGCGGTGACGGCGCACGGCCAGCCGTCCACGTACGCGGCCACGCGGTAAGGCCCCAGCAGCCTGGCCGCACGATACATGTCGGCGTCACCCGACACGATCACACCGCGGCGCCCGCCGCCCAGGCCGCGCGCCTGCACCACGACCCGCTCGGTGCCGACCGCGCGGCGCAACTCGGCCAGGCCGGGCAGCCGCTCGGCCGGCACGCAGCGGATCCGCGCCACGGCGGGCACCCCGGCCGCGCGCAGCAGGTCGTCCAGCAGGTGCCTGGCCTCGATCGTGGCCCGCACGCCCTCGCCGATCGCCGCCACCGTCGCTCCTGGGCCGGCCAGCTCCGACAGCCGGGCGCCTGCGCACCTGCTGGAGATGACGGGCGGGCGGTCGAGCTTGACCAGGTGCCGGGCGGCGTCGTGCCGCACGCGGCGCAACCAGCCGTGCCGCTCGGCGACGGAACGCGTCCTGGTGCGATCCTCGGCCGCCACCACCATGCCGGGCAGGGCCGGGTCCCAGGCCGAGTAGCAGCCGATGCCCAGGGCGGGCCGCAGCGACTCGACGGGGGCCGGGCCGGTGTAGCCGGTGCGCAGGGCGGTGCTGTACCGGTCGACGGTGACCAGCGGCCGGCCCGCGAGCGCGGCCAGCAACTCGGCGTGCGCCACATCCACCGCCGCCCCGTCCCTGCGCACAGCCCCGGCGCTGCGGTCGTCCTGGCGCGGGGGAGCGCCGCCGCCTCCCTCGTACGGTGGTCCGCCGGCGCTGTCCCCGTAGGGAGGAGTGCCACCGCCGTTCCTGCCTGTCATGCCGTCTTTCCTCTCGTTCGGCCGCGATCCGGGCCGCCACGTCACGGTCCGCACTATTGACGGTGCGCTCCGTACGGCGCATCGTCGAGGGCACCGCGATGTGAAGCGATGTGAAGATGCGATGCCGCCACGGCGCACCCGTCCGGTCGTGAACCGGGCCCTCGCCGCGCTCATCGAACAGGCCGGCTGGACCCACGCCGCCACCGCGCAGCAGGTCAACGCCGTCGCCGCCGAGACCGGGGAGCGGATCCACTACGACCGCTCGGCCGTCGGGCACTGGCTGACCGGCACCGTGCCCAGGCCCGAGGCGGTGCACGCGGCCGTGGAGGCGTTCCGGCGCCGGCTCGGCCGGCCCGACCTCGGCCCCGCGCACCTCGGCTGGCCGGATCCAGGGGCCGGGCCGCCTGCCGACGACCCCTGGCGCGGCGACCCGGTCGCGCGGCTGGCCACGCTGGGGGAGGACGACCTGCTCAACCGCCGTACGGTGCTGACCGCCGGCACGTTCACGCTCGCCGCCCTGTCCAGCCTGTCGAACCTGTCCGGCATTTCCGGAACGTCCGCCCGAAGCGCCCGGCGCGCCCGCGTCCCCGGCCCGTCCGGCCGCCCGGGCGCGGGCGACGTGGCCCGCATCAGGGCCGCCACCGTCGCCTTCGCCGACCTGGACGACCGGTTCGGCGGCGCCCACGCTCGCGTCGCGGTCGCCGCCTACCTGGCGCGCGAGGTCACGCCGCTGCTGCGCGAGGCGAGCGGGCGTACCAGGCCGGACCTGTTCGCCGCGGCGGCCGACCTGGGCTACCTGGCCGCGTACATGGCCATGGACGCCGGCGCGAACGCGCTGGCGCAGCGCTACTACATCAGCACCGTGCGGCTCGCCGACGAGGCCGGCGACCTGCTGTTACGGGCGACGGCGTTACGCAGCATGGCCGTGCAGGCGGCCGAGCTCGGTCACGACGGCGAGGCGCTGGCGCTGGCCGACGCCGCCGCCTCCGCCCTCGGCGGGCACGGCCCCCGGCGCACGCTGGCCTGGATCACCGGCATGCGCGCCGAGGCGCACGCGGCGGCCGGCACCCGCTGGGACGCGCTCAACCTGCTGCGCCGTACGGAGAACCAGCTCGAACGGGCCGGCTCCCCGCAGGAGGCGGGCTGGGGCAACTACCGGCACGAGTCCCTGGAGCACCAGATCGGGCTCACCCTCACCCAGCTCGGCGACCACGCCACCGCGGCCCGCCACTTCACCGCCTCCATGAACGCCCGCCGCCCCGTCGAGACCCGCACCCGCGTGCTGATCGGCCTGCGGGCGGCCAACGCCTACCTGCGCGCGGGGGACCCTGAGCGGGCCGCCGTCACGGCGCTCGGGTTCGGCGACGACGTCCGGCTGACCGCCTCGGCCCGGGTCGGCGACGAGCTGCGCCGGCTGCGGGCGGGCTGGCAGCGCTTCCGCGACAGCCCGCTCGTCGCCGAGGCCGACCGCGCGATGTCCACCGGCCCCCAGTCCACCGGCCCCCAGTCCACCGGCCCCTTGGCCACCGGCCGGGCCCGCTGACGAACGCTCTCAGCCTTGTGGCCGGATCGTCCGGGCGGCGACCAGGTCGCCGTGCTCGAAGCCCTCCACCCGGATGACGCCCGCGCCCGCCGCCCCCGGCACCGGCACCTCCGTGTCCGGCCCGGTCACGTCCACCGACACCGCCGGCCGCCCGTCCACGTACACGTCGGCCCGGTCGATCAGCCGGGTCGACAGCGTCAGGCCGGAACCGGTGACCCGCACGTCCAGCCGCCGCACCGGCCGCCCGGCCAGCAGTTCGCCCGCGCGGGCGAGCAGGTCGGCGTTGCCGTGCAGGACGTCGTCGCGGGTCATCCGGTGCCGGTGGTCCGACGCGACTCCGAGGTCCTCGACGGGCGTGCCGGCCAGGTCGTGCACCCGCAGCGTGCGCCTGATCGACACCCGCATGCCCGCCTGCCCGGGAAGCGGCCGGTAGGGGTTGCCGGCGGCGGGAGAGGGCAGTTCGAGCAGGAGCTTGAGCAGCGCGTGGGTCCACACGTTCGCGCCGCCCGCGCCCGTGCTGTCGTCGGTGCCGAGGACCGGGCCGATCCGGTGGTCCTGGAAGCCGCCGGCGAAGATGTCGGTCGCCGAGTAGCACAGGGCATCGGTGATCAGCACGACCGGGCCGAAGTAGCGCTGGCCGATGGCGTTGGCCCCGTCCGCGGGGGTGATGGAGAAGCTGCCGGAGTAGACCGCGCCCGTCTCCAGCGCCTGCTCCATGGACGGGCACCAGGGGCCGAGGTCGATCTCGCCGGTCGGGTTCTCCTCGTGCTGTGCGCAGACGCGCTGGTTCAGCGCCGTCGTGACGAACTGGGTCGGCTCGGGCGTGATCGGGTGCGGGGTGAGCGTCTGCAGCAGGAACTCGGCCGCGTAGATGTGCCCGCCGCCGTTGCCGCGTACATCCACCACGAGCCCGTCCTGCGGCAGCAGCTCGACCAGCCGGACGAACTCGCGCACGAACGCGTCGGGGTCGTTGACGCTGAAGCTGAAGATGCGCAGGTGGCCGAAGACGCCGGACGGGGTGACGACGCTCCTGGCCCGGAAGAAGCCGGGCATCGACGTGGGCAGGTCCGCGCCGGGCCCGGCGGGCTCGGCGGTCAGCTCGGCGCCGCCCAGCGTCTCCAGCGGGGTGACGGCCTCGGGGACGTACAACATCTTGGTGGCCCGGCCGATCTCGTCCGCGCCGAGGTCGAGACCCTGGGCCGTGGCGGCCACGCTGAGCTGGTCGGCGTCCACGAACGACGGCTGGTTGTCGCTGACCCGCCAGCTCTCGCGCAGCTCCCTGCGGATCCCGTCGGCGCCGACGTAGGTGAGCACGACCCAGCTCTCCTCGGGCGGCACGTGCAGCAGCAGCGGCCGGATCGTCAGCGACTGCAGGCCGCGGGCGTGCCGCGCGCCCGGGTTGCCGCCGGCGAACCTGGCCGCGTTGCGCTCGACCGCCCGGTCGATCGGGACGCCGTTCCAGTGGGTGACCTCCACGCCCGGCCCGAACCCGGGCGCGGTGAAGCCCTCGACGGTCATGGTGACCACGTAGTGGCGCTCGTCGCCGGTGTAGTACTCCTCGATCAGGTACGGGAGGTAGGCGATCTTGCCGGCGTACGGGGACGGCAGCAGGTAGTTGGTGTGCAGGTCGCGTACGGAGTGGAAGATCTCCGACAGCTCGGCGTGGAAGCGCCATTCCGGGCCCATGGTCGCCGGGGTCTGCCGGCTCAGCCGGACCGCGAGCAGCCGCAGCCGCTGCACCGGGTTGACGGCGTGCATCGCGGCCTTGAGCGGCAGGTGCACGTAGTTCTGCTCGATCAGCACCAGCGCCTGCTGGACCAGCAGCTTGCGGTCGTCGAGAGTCAGCTTGTCGGCGGTGCGCAGGAAGTCCTGGAGCTCCTGTTTCGCCACCCCGCTCGTTGGCTCGGTCATGTCGTCCACCTGCCCGGGTGTCGTCTCGGTGCGGGCGCGGGGAACGTTCCCGAGCCCGCAGACGGCACCCTGCCACCGGGCGCGCGGGTGCCGCCACGGGGGTGACCTAGGGCTTTCCCTAGGGTGCCGCCCGGTCCGGGCCGGTCAGGCGGTCGCACCGCTCATGAATGAGCACGAGTCGGGAACCGTTCGCCGACGGGAACTGACCGCTCGCCGTAAAACTTGTACGGTTTTCAAATACTGCATACCGTATGTGGTACCCGTGGTGCGTGGCAGACAGGACCAGGTTCGCTAGCTCCGCAGGATTCCTCAGTCGTTCTCGTACCATCGCGGCACCCACCTGGAGCCGATGGCTCGTGCCGCCCGCCGCGCTCTCCGTGCACCTGGCCATCGGGCAGGCATACGCGTGGAGCGTCTTCAAACCCCCGCTCGAATCCTCGCTCGGGCTCTCCGGCACCCAGAGCGCGCTCCCGTTCCAGCTCGGCATCGTCATGCTCGGGCTGTCGGCCGCCTTCGGCGGCACGCTGGTCGAGCGCAACGGGCCACGCTGGGCGATGTTCGTCTCGATGGCCTGCTTCTCCTCCGGCTTCCTGCTGTCGGCGCTGGGCGTGGCCACCCGGCAGTACTGGCTGGTGGTCTTCGGCTACGGCTTCGTGGGCGGCATCGGGCTCGGCATCGGCTACATCTCGCCGGTCTCGACACTGATCAAATGGTTCCCCGACCGGCCGGGCATGGCCACCGGCATCGCGATCATGGGATTCGGCGGCGGCGCGCTCATCGCCTCGCCGTGGTCGGCGCAGATGCTGTCCTCCTTCGGCGCCGACACCGGTGGGATCGCCACGACGTTCCTCGTGCACGGCGTCGTCTACGCCGTGTTCATGTCGATGGGCGTGCTCCTCGTCCGCGTGCCCGCCGACGGGTGGACGCCCAAGGGCTGGAGCCCGCCCGCGGCCATCAGCGCGCGCCCGCTGATCACCAGCGCCGACGTCTCCGCCGCCAACGCCATCCGCACCCCGCAGTTCTACCTGCTGTGGGTGGTGCTGTGCTGCAACGTCACGGCCGGCATCGGCATCCTGGAGAAGGCCGCGCCGATGATCAGGGACTTCTTCGCCGGCACACAGGCGCCCGTCGCCGTCGGCGCGGCGGCCGGCTTCGTCGCGCTGCTGTCGCTGGCCAACATGGCCGGCCGCTTCGTCTGGTCCTCCACCTCGGACCTGATCGGGCGCAAGAACATGTACCGCGTCTACCTGGGCGTCGGCGGGCTGCTCTACCTCGCCATCGCCCTGGCCGGCGACAGCTCCAGGCCGCTGTTCATCCTGTGCGCGATCGGCATCCTGTCCTTCTACGGCGGCGGGTTCGCGACCGTGCCCGCCTACCTCAAGGACCTGTTCGGCACCTACCAGGTGGGGGCCATCCACGGCCGCCTGCTCACGGCCTGGTCCACCGCCGGCGTGCTCGGCCCGCTGATCATCAACGCCATCGCCGACGGCCAGAAGGCGGCCGGCCGGGCGGGGCCCGACCTCTACACGACCTCGCTGTTCATCATGATCGGGCTGCTCGTGGTCGGCTTCCTCGCCAACGAGCTGATCCGGCCGGTGCACGAGAGATTCCACGAGAAGCCCGTGCAGCGGCTCGACCCGCAGGTGACGGAGAAGGGACAGGCGATATGAGTGAGGGGCACACCTGGCTCAAGGTGGTGGCGTGGCTCTGGGTGGGGGTGCCGTTCGCGTACGGCGTCTACGAGCTGTTCCTGAAACTCACCCAGCTCTTCTCCTGACGACAGAACGGGCGGGCCCGGCGCACTGAAGCCGGGCCCCTTCGCTCATTTCAGGCCGCGCTCGACGGCGGAGGCGACCAGGTCGAGGGCCTCGGCGCTGGCCGGCAGCACGTTCACCAGCGTGAAGAAGACGTGCATCTGGCCCTCGAACCGCCGGAACTCCACCGGCACTCCCGCCTGCCGCAGCCGCTCGGCGTACGCCTCGCCCTCGTCGCGCAGGACGTCGTACTCGGCGGTCAGCACCAGCGCCGGCGGCAGGCCGGACAGGTCGGCCGCCCGCAGCGGGGAGGCGTCCGGGTTGGCCCGCGAGGCGGGGTCGGGGGCGTAGTGGTCCCAGAACCAGACCATCGCGTCGCGGGTGAGCAGGAGCTGGTTGTCCGGAGCGCGGTAGGAGTCGTTGTCCAGGTCGCAGTCGGTGGCGGGATAGACCAGCACCTGCAGCGCGATGGCCGGGCCGTTCTCGTCCCTGGCCCGCTGGGCCACGACCGCCGCCAGGTTGCCGCCCGCGCTGTCGCCCGCCACCACGATCGGCAGGCCCGGCATGTCCGAGGCGGCCCAGAGCAGCGCGGCGTAGGCGTCGCGGGCGGCGACCGGGTAACGGTGCTCGGGGGCCTTCCGGTAGCCGGCCAGCACGACGGCGCAGCCGGTGCGCACGGCCAGCTCCCTGCCCAGGGTGTCGAACTCGTCGATGGAGCCGATGACCCAGCCGCCGCCGTGGTAGTAGACGATGACGCCGCGCGGGGTGCCGTTCGCGACCAGGACGCGGGCCGGGAACGAACCGCCGTCCTCGGCCGGGATGGTGACCTCCTCGACCCGGGCCACGTCGGGGCCCTTGCCGCTCAGCTCGTTCAGCCCGGCGCTGACGGCGCGCGCCTCCTCGGGCGGGAGCTCGTGCAGCGGCGGCCCTCCCATCGCGGTCAGTTGCTCCAGCAGCGCGGTCGTCGCTTGGTCCATGGGCATGGGACGTCACCTCATCCGGGGAGCGCGGTCGGCGAACCTCCTCGAACGTAGGATTCGAAACCTTACTTGTCTAGAAATATCGTCTAGTGTGCGGACGCGCGGAGCCGCCAGAGGGCGAGCAGGCCGCCGATCACCGGGACGACGGCGCGCCAGCGGGCGCCGGTCGCGGCGCTGCCGGGGATCAGCACGGTGACGGCGATGACGGCCAGATAGGCCGCGCCGTGCACCGGGCCGACGAGCGAGGCCACCGCCGGCTCGTGCACGGTCGCCAGGTTGTTCAGCAGGACCGCCAGGGAGAGGGTCTCGAAGGCGGCCGCGATCCGCAGCGCGCGGACGGACATCAGGCCCCCTCGCCCGCGCCGGGACGCACGATCATCAGCACGACGACGATCGTCCACAGCAGGTTGTAGAAGCCCGCCACCATTGACAGGGGCCGCAGCTTAGCGCGGTCGCCGGGGGTGGCCAGGGCGTCGCGCTGGCGCGGATGGATCTGCACGGCGAGCAGGAAGCCGGCGGCGGCGGTGAGGACGACGGCGAGGATGATCCAGATCTCGCCGGTACGCCCCTGCACGACGGCCAGGACGAGCCCGGCGGCGGGCACGATCAGGCCGCCGAGGCTGTAGCCGCGGGTGATGCGGTGCAGCGCCAGAGCCACGGCCCGGCTCCGCCCCTCGCCGCCCGCCTCGTCCGCCGCCTCGCCGGCCACGGCTCGCGGGCTCGTGGCGCCCTTGGACGCGCCCTCGCCATCGCCCCCGCTGTCGCCCCCGCCGTCGACGCCGCTGTGGGCCGCCTCGCCGGCCATGGCCGGGACGGCGATGGGGACGTAGCGCGGGAACAGGCTCGTCGCGATGGCCGAGCCGCCCACGAACAGGATGCCGGCCAGCACGTGGACCGACAGCAGCAGATGTTCCATCGTTCTCCCTCCAACCTTCAGGTGGCCTGAAGCCTAACACGACACCTTCAGGGTCCCTGAAGGGGGTGATCGCGATGGCGCGATCTGTGGGGTGGCGGTCGTTGACGCCATCTCCGGCCCGCCCACAAGCTGGAAAGGTGAAACAGCGTCGCGTCGTCTTCGTCGTCTTCGACGGATTCCAGTCACTCGACCTGGCCGGCCCGTACGAGGTCTTCCACCAGGCCGGCGCCTACACCTGCGAGCTCCTGGCCCCCGCCCCCGGCCTGGTGCGGGCGAGCAGCGGCCTGCCCGTGCACGCCGGCCACGGGCCCGCCACGCTGTCCGCCGAGGGCGTGGACACCCTGGTCGTGGCCGGTGGTTCCGGCGTCTACGAGGCCAGGAACGACGCCGCGCTGCTGTCCTGGATCACCGCCGCCGGAGCGGGAGCCCGCCGGGCCACCTCGGTGTGCACGGGGGCGTTCCTGCTCGCCGCCGCCGGCCTGCTCGACGGCCGCCGGGTGACCACCCACTGGGCGCGCGCCGAACGCCTGGCGGCGGAGCACCCCGAGGTCACCGTCGACGCCGATCCGATCTTCGTCAGGGACGGGCGCGTCTGGTCGTCGGCCGGGGTCACCGCCGGCATGGACCTCGCCCTCGCCCTGGTGGAGGACGACCTCGGCCGCGACGTCGCCCACGGCGTGGCCAGGCGGCTGGTCCTCTTCCTGCGCAGGCCGGGCAGCCAGTCGCAGTTCAGCGTGGGGCTGTGGTCCAGGCAGCCGGCCAGCGACCCCGTACGCGCCGCCGTGTCGTCCATCCACGCCGACCCCGGCGCCAGGCACGACATCAGGGACCTCGCTGAGCGGGCCGGCCTCAGCCCGCGCCACCTGCAGCGCCGCTTCACCGCCGAGCTCGGCGTCCCGCCCGGCTCGTACGTCGAACGCGTCCGGATCGAGGCCGCCCAGCGCGCGCTCGCCGAGGGCGACGACCCGGTCGAGGCCATCGCCCGCCGCTGCGGCTTCGGAACCGCCGAGACCCTGCGCCGGACGTTCCACCGCCGGGTCGGCGTCGCCCCCTCCGACTACCGGGACCGATTCCACTCCACCGCCCTGGGAGGCGACCTGTGACCACGTACGGACTGCTCATCTTCGACCAGGCGGAAGAGCTCGACTTCGCCGGCCCGTGGGAGGTCTTCACCGTCTCCGCGCAACTGCGCGAGGGCGGCGACACGGCGGTGCTGATCGCCGAGAACCCCGGCCCCGTGCGCTGCGCCAAGGGCATGCGCGTGCTGCCCGACCACACCCTCGGCGACCATCCGCCGCTGGACGTGCTGCTCGTCCCCGGCGGGCGCGGCACGCGCACGGTCGAGGCGGACCATCCGGACGTCGTCGCCTGGATCGCCGAGACCGGGGCCCAGGCGAGCTGGGTGACGAGCGTCTGCACCGGCACGTTCCTGCTGCACGCGGCCGGGCTCGCGCGCGGGCGGCGGGTGGCCACGCACTGGAGCCGCGAGGACGACCTCGAAGCGCGCGGGGACGTCACGGTCGTGCGGGACGCCCGCTATGTCGTGGACGGCGGCCTGCTCACCAGCCAGGGCATCTCGGCCGGCATCGACAGCGCGCTGTGGCTCGTCGGGCGGCTGCACGGCCGCGAGCACGCCCGCGCCGTGCGCCGGGTCATGCAGTACGACCCCGCGCCGCCGTACCTCGCCGACGAGCCGCTCGCCTGAACCGCCGGGGCGGCCGGTGGCGTCACTTGCCGGCGGTGCGGGCGGCCAACTGCCTGGCGATGTCCTTGACCGGGTTCAGCACCCGTTCATCGCTGAGCGCGGTCGTGCCGGAGTCGGGACCGGCGGTCGAAGGCACGGTGGACAGACCGCCGAACGTCACCTCGACGACCTGGCCGCCCACCCGGTAGACGAGGATCGCCTCGCGCCGGTTGACGACCTGTGTACTGGTCTTGAGCCGCACGAACGCCTGCTCGCCCAGGCCCGTCAGCCGCTCACTCGACACGCCCGCGGCGTCCCGCCTCTTCCGCCCGAACTCGGCGCGCGCCGCGGCGGCGCCCCGCTTCATGGTCGTGACGTGCACCCGCGGGCTCACCATGTCGCACCCGGTCTCGCCGCTGCCGTCGGGCTCGAAGACGCTGCTCCAGGCGCACACCGCCCAGCGCTGGCCGGCGTGGTCGGTGTTGCGGGTGCTCGTCCTGGCCTTCGCCTCCAGGGGACAGGACGTGTGCAAAGGCACTTCCGGCGGAAACCGTGCGGAAGTACGTCGGCATGGTCACGGTCACCTTGAGGTCGCGCTTCTGCTCGACCCTGCCCCGTGGTTGCTCGCCCGACTCCCAGGCGCAGGTGCTTTCCGCCGACGACATCGTGGACGTGTCGTCCGCCGGGTTCTCCTGCGCGTCGCGGACCAGCCTCTTCAGCAGACCGGAGGGGAAGATCGAGCAGAGGTCCTCGCCCTTGAACGAAGCCGGCTCGACGGCCGCACGTTCCTTCCTCCGCTCCTCCGGCACCGTCGCCTCGGTCCGGGCGCCGTCATCGCCGCCGCGAGCCTGCGGGGGCAGCAAGGCGCAGGCGGTGGCGCCACCGCCGCCGATCAGGACGAGAGCGAGGATCGACGCGACCAGCGGTCCTTGGGGCGAAGACGACATGGCCGTCGATCGTACGACCCCGGGTCGGTGCGAACTTGGTCTGCGGGCGCCGGATCAGGGGGCGAAGGCGGCGCGGATGGTCTCGCCGACCTTGCGCTGGATCGGGTCGGCCGCGGCCCCGAACATCAGCTCGTCCACCCGCCCCACCGCCTCCCTGGCGGCTCCCAGCAGCCGCGCCCCCTCAGGCGTGATCTCGATGGTGGAGGCGGAGCCCGCGCGGGCGGTGTTGTCGCGCACCAGCCCCGCCCCGGCCAGCGACTTCACCGCCGCGTGCACGCTCTGCACCGTGATGCCCGACATGCGGGCCAGATCGCTGAACGAGATGCCGGGCACCGCCGCGATGTGCCCGAGCAGCCCCAGCCGCCGCACCGTGAGATCGAGCGGCGCGAGGGCGGCGTTGAGCTCGGTCTCGATCCGCCGCGCCAGCGTGAGCACCACGATGGACGCGCTCGTCGTGGGAGGGCTGGGCCGGCCGTCGTTCTCGGAACTCACCCCCCAAGTCTCCCGCACCCCAGGCCCCGCACGACGACGTACGGCCGCGCCGGGCTCGGGTCACGACCCGGTGGCGCCCAGGTAGCCGGCGGTCTCGGAGGGGACCCGGATCCGTCCTGACTTGGGGACGACGGCGAGGTAGAAGGCGGCGGACGTCACGGTGACGCGCTTGGTGTAGCGCCTGCCGTGGGTCACGGCGGCCGTCGGCCGGTCGGTGAACGCGAGCTGCCCCGCGCCGGGCCGGGCCACGAACCTCTCCTTCGAGGTGACCCCGTACCAGACGAGGGCGCCCCCGGAGGCGGTCTTCAGCGCGAACGGCCCCGACGTGGGCCGGCACTGCCTGGTCATGGTCCACTGGCCGCGCGCCTGCTCCCGCAGGGCCAGCTTGGCCCGGCCCAGCCGGCGCGGCTGGGCGTCCGACCTGAACAGGCCGCGCGCGCGTTCGTCCTGGTCGAGCGTGGTCTCCACGCGGGCGTGCGCGCGGACGATCTCCTGCGGCGAGGCGGTCAGCCCGCCACGCTCCCCGGCGGGCAGCACGGTCGCCAGCCCGTGCTCGTCGCGGGCGGCGACCGTCGGCCTGGCCCCGGCCGAGGTGCCGGACATCGCCACCACCTTCCAGCCGCCGGACGTCTGCTGGAAGATCAGCTGGTTCCACCCCTTCTCGCCCTTACGGGCGAAGTCGGCCATGAACCACGGCGGGTTCGCGGCCCATTTGGCGGGGATGGCGAAGCGCGGTTTGACGATGGCGGCGTGCGAGGTGCGCACGCTCTCGCCGAGCATCTCGCGCAGCCTGCTGTTCGCCTTGCCGATCCGGGCGGCCAGGCCCGCCTCGACCGCGCCGTAGTCGGTGCCGCCCGCCAGCTCCGCCCGCTTGACGCCGTCGTCCCAGCGCTTGAGGAGGTCCCTGGCCTGCGCGACCGTCACCACGCCCGTGGGTCTCGCGAGCTGAGCCGCGGCGGGCCGCTCACCGCCCGGCCCGCTGCAGGCGGAGGTGGCGGCGGCGAGGGCAAGGGCGAGGGCCAGGGGGGCGAGAGGAAGCCGGCGGATGGTCATCGTGGTCTCCGGGGATGCCGATTTCCACGATGTACGCGGTCGCGTTCAGGGCGGGTTCATGGCCGGGGCGCGCCATACCTGTTCGGTCGCCCTGCCCCCCGCCCACGTGTCGTCGCTGCTCCGGGGACGTCAGCCGGTGATGAAGGAGCGCAGCAGCGGGAAGAACCGGTCGCTCTCGGTGTCCGGGATGAGGTGGCCCGAGCGTTCGAACACCTCCAGGCGGGCGCCCCGGCAGGCCGTCCACGATCTCCCGCGCCGTGGACAGGGGCGTGATGGGGTCGCGGGCGCCGGCCAGGACGAGCGCCGGGCACTGGACGAGGGACAAGCGCGCGGTCAGGTCGAACCGGGCGGTGGACATGAAGCTCATGGTGAGCCCGGGGTTCGGGACCATGCGGGACATGGCCTGGATGTCGGATTCGGCGGGGAAGTTCGGGTCGGGGCTGCAGGCGGGGGCGCAGAGCTGACCGAAGGCGGCGAAGGTCTCCGGCGTGCCCTCGGTGAGGAACGCCTTCGCCGCCGTGGCGGCCTCCTCGCCGGCCTCCTCGCCGGCCTCGGCGCGGAAGCCCTCGACGATCCGGTCCAGGTCCCAGCGGGCGACGGTGCTCTGCAGGATCGGCTCGGCCGGGTGGCCGGGGTGGCGCGCGGCGTGGTTCATCGCCACGGGCCCCGCCGAAGCTCCAGCCCAGGACGATGGGCTTGACGATGCCGAGCACGTCGCACAGCGCGCGGACGTCGTCGGCCCACTGGTCGAGGTTCCAGGTGGCCGGGTCGGAGTCCTGGCTGCGGCCGTTGCCGCGCTGGTCGACGTAGACGATCTGGGCCAGGTCGGCGAGCCGGCCGTAGGCGGGCTTGAAGATCGAGTGATCGTGCCCGGGGCCGCCGTGCGGCAGCAGGAGGGTCGGCTTCTCGCGCATCGCGTAGCCGTCGGGCTCCAGGGCGGTGCCTTCGGCGTCCACGTAGAGGGAGGTGCCGTTCACCTGAACACGCATGGGGGTTGCTCCAGCCGATCGGGCGCTCGGCCGGACTTTCAAGATCAGTCTGGCCAGGCCCGACGAAGCACGCCATGAAGGCCGCGCCCTGGGCGATGGTAGGGACAGCCGCACCCTCGCGGGGCACCGCGACCGTGGGCGGCTAGGAGCCGGACGAGGTGTCGCAGAGAGAGAAGCGCTTGTCGAGACCGGTCAGGCGCAGCAGCCGGGTGATCCGCGGCTGGGCCCCGCTCAGGCTGAAGGTGCCGCCGGCGGCCTCGACGGTGTTGGCGGCCCAGATCAGCGTGTTCAGCCCCGAGGAGTCGCAGAAGGGGACATCCTGGAGATCGACCACCACGAGGGGCGGCCGGGTGCACTCCATGGCGTGGGTGAGCCCGTCACGGAACTCTCCCATCGTGGACAGGTCCAGCTCTCCCACGGGACTCAGCACAGCCGTGTTGTCACGCTGGGTGACGATCCAGGAGAAGCCGGTACGGTCGGCGCTTGCCATTCCACCCCTCCGTTCCTGGTGGTTCGCCGTCTTTATCATTGCATAGTGCAATAAGGCTGGGAACCCGCGCGCGAGCTTGGATGAGCGTGTCGCGAAGGTGTGTGGACAACTGTGCCCAATATAGAGCGAGCTGAAGCGCATGAAGGGCACTCGCGCTTCCGGGCGCGGGCTCACGAAGGATCGTAGTCGCGCATGTAGCGCGCGACCTTGGCCGTGTAGTCGCGCCACTTCGGCGGTACGCCGCCGGCGCGCTTGACGGGGTCGACGCCGCTGCGGAAGAGCGCGGCCAGGTTCATCGCCGGATCGCCGGGCACGTCGGCGACCTGCGGGCCCAGCCGGCACATGAACCGGCCCATGGACCGGATCGACAGCCGCGCGTCGAACGGCGGCCTCGGCATCGGGCTCCGCGTCCCGCCGGGCTGCCAGTGCCACAGCACTCTGGGCGTCCACCTGGCGATGCCGAACTCGTCGTTCTCCGGATCGGAGAGCGTGGCGTCGAAGCCGGACTCCGCCTTGAGCATCGCGGCGATCAGCGCCGGGCTCAGGCCCGGCAGGCCGCAGGACGTGCCCGCCTCGACGATCAGCGCACGATACTGCTCTGGGACGTCGGAGCCCGGGCGCAGCCAGCGGCCGGTGTCCGCGCCGGTGGACGACGGGGGCGCGGTGGCGCCGGGGGAGGGGGTGCCGCCGGGCGGGCCGGGCCGCTGGAGCATCGCGACGCCCACGGCGGTGGCGGTGGCCACGACCGCGGCTCCCACGGCGATGCCCCCGACGAGCGCGGCCCGCCGCCTCTGCCTGGCCCGCCCACCGTCGACGGGTGCGCCCTCACTGGGAGCGCCGTCGCTTGGTGAGTGGTCGCCGGGCAGCCCGTCGTCGGATGCCCCATCACTCGGCGGGCCATCCCCGGGCGGCCGGTTGCCGGGTGGCTGGTGGTCCGGGTGCTCGCGTTCGGGCGCTGCCTCCGGCCGTTCGTCGTCCGGCGTGGCGGGGAGGACGGGGGTGGGGGACGCCAGGGCCGCCGCGTAGGCGGCGGCGTCCGGGTAGCGGGCGTGCCGGTCCGGCTCAAGCGCGGACATCACCGCCACGTCGACCGCCTCAGGCACCCCGGGCCGCAGCGCGCTGGGCGGCACGCGCAGCTCCGGCTTGGCCGGGACCTTGCCGGTGAGCAGGCGGTACGTCAGCGCGCCGAGCCCGTGCACGTCGGCCCGCGCGTCCGGCGCCCCGTCGAAGTGGAGCTGCTCGGGCGCCTGGTAGCCCGGCGACCCCGCGGGCAGCGTCAGCCCGCTGAGATGGTCGGTGGACCGCGCGATCCCGAGGTCGGCCACCATCACCCGCTCCCCGCCCCCGGGCCGCGAGCAGAACAGCACGTTCGACGGTTTCAGGTCGCGATGGACGACCCCGATGCTGTGCAGCACCGCGACGGCCTGGCAGATCTCGCCCATCAGGGCCAGCGCCTCGCCGATCGGCAGCGGCGGGCCGGTCAGCCGCTCGCCCAGGGTGCCGCGGTCGGCGTACGTCATCACGAAGTAGGGTCGCCCGTCCTCCAGCTCGCCCACGTCGAAGACCTGGACGAGCAGATGGGAGTCGGCCCTGCGCAGCAGCCGCGCCTCCTGGAGGAAGCGTTCGCGCACACCGGCCTGACGGGACCAGTTGTCCGCGAGGATCTTGACCGCCACGGACGAGCGCAACTCCTCGTCGTGCGCGAGGTATACGGAGGCGAAACCCCCGACCCCGATGAGCTGCTCGATCCGGTAGCGGCCCGCGTGGAACGGAGCCGTCATCCACCTCATCATGGTCGATCTTCATGGATCCGTCCACGCGCCCTGGCACCTACCAGGTTACGGAAACGGTCGCCGGCCGGGATCATCGAGGCGGCGAGACCGGCGTCGAGGGGGAGCCACATGGCCGGCGACCACCGGGGCCATGCCGGGAAGGTCGGCTTCCGCGGGGGCGGAAACGGCCGGCCAGACGCCGCGCCGCGGGAGCGCCCGCGGCCGGACGGACGGCCGGCCGTTGCCAGTCCGACCTTCCTGGACACCTTCGAACGCCCTCCCGCACACCTTCCAAGAGCCCCTCCGGACACCATCGAAGGTCCCTCCTGGACACCTTCGAAGAGCCCTTTCTGGACACCGTCAAGAGCGCACGAGTAGGGTCACGCGCGATGTCGCACAGCACGATCTTGATCCAGATGGCCGCCGCGCCCACGGACGACCGGCCGTACTCGCTGGAACTCGCGCCCGGGGAGCAGGCGTTCTTCGGGCGCGGGGCGCCCAACGCGCCCGTCGACGTCCTGCTCGACGACCCCGCCGTCTCCCGCCGGGCGGGCCGGATCGGCGCGGTGAACGACTACTGGGTGCTGTCCAACCTCAGCACCTCCAAGACGTACGTCGTGGAGAACCCGGAGGGCGGCGGGGAGTTCGTCAAGGTGCCGCCGGGGCGGATGGGGGCGCCGATCCCGTTCGAGTTCTCCCGGGTGATGCTGCCCGCCCTGGACGGGACGGTGTCGTTCCTGGTGTTCGCGCCGCGGCACGTACACGTGCCGCCGGGCAGCGCGGACGGCAACGCGGACAGCGGGGCGGTCACGCAGGTCGCCTACCCCCTCGACCAGAACGCCAAATACTTCCGCATCCTGGTCGCGCTGTGCGAGCCGCGCCTGCGCGACCCCTCGACCTCGCGCATCCCGACGGTCCCCGAGATCATGGAACGGCTGCCCGACCTGGGGCTGAGCCGTACCGCGATCGGGTTTCACATCGGCTACCTGGCCGAGAAGAAGCTGCACGTCAAGAGCCCGCAGAGCGGCGAGGGCAAGGCCGACTGGCAGCGTCACGCGCTGGTCTCGCTCGCCCTCAGGTTCGACCTGGTCACCAGCGACCACCTGGCGCTCCTGCCGGTCCCGCGCCGCTGAACCGCCGGCCCCGCCGCACCACCCGCGCGGCACAGGGCTCAGGAGGCGGGTTCCTCGGGATGCGACACGGTGATCACCACGTTGCCGACCTTCCGCCCCGACTCGACGTAGCGGTGGGCTTCGAGGATCTCGTCCAGCGGGTACCGCCTGTCGATCACCGGCCGGAACTTCCCCGCCTCGATCAGCTCCTTGAAGTACCGCGCCATCCCCGGATCGTCCTTGGGAATGGGGAAGTGCACCCGCCTGCCGCCCAGCAGCGGGGTGACGAGCGCCAAGAACAGGTTCTGCGACCCGGGCCCCACGTCGGAGGCGACGAAGATCCCGCGTGGCTTGAGCAGCCGCCGGCACCGCCCGAACGTGGTCTTGCCGACGGCGTCGAGGACGGCGTCGTAGGCGCGCTCGTCCTTGGTGAAGTCGGTGGTCGTGTAGTCCACGACCCGGTCGGCGCCCAGCTCGGCGACCAGGTCGAGGTGCTCGGTGGCGCAGACGGCGGTCACGTCGGCGCCCTCGTTCTTCAGCAACTGCACCGCCGCCGAGCCGATGGCGCCGGTCGCGCCGTACACGAGCACGCTCTTCCCCGCGGTGATCCGCGCCGACCTGAGGAGGCTGAGCGCGTAGTGCGACCCCTCGGTGCCGGCCACGACCTCCTCGTACGACAGCCCCTCGGGGACGAGCGCCAGCGCGACCTTCGGCGAGGCCGTCATGTATTGAGCGTGGGCCCCGAACCCGTCGTCGTTGTAGCCGAAGACCCGGTCGCCGGGCTTGACGGCGGTCACGTCACGGCCCACCGCCTCGACCTCGCCCGCGAACTCGGTGCCGAGGACGGGCACCTTCGGCGTGACGAGGCCGGTGATGAATCTCCAGATGAAGGGCTTGGCCGCGCGTGCCGCGCAGTCCGTGCGGTTGACCGTCGTCGCGTGCACCTTGACGAGCACGTCGCCGTCCTTGACGACCGGCCGATCCACTTCAGCGATGCTCACCACGTCCGGCGGGCCGTATCTGGCGCGCACTGCGGCTTTCATGCCCCGGATTCTAGCCAGCGGACAGCCGCCCGGCGGCGGTCCGCCGATCACGTTCTCCTGAGCTTCACCCGTCCACCGACGCCCGCGTGTAGGCCAGATCGGCCTCCATCCTGGCGGCAGTCTCCCTGAGGGCGGGCAGCACGTCGTTCATGAGGGCGGCGGGGGTGGCGCGGCCGGCGTGGGTGGCGACGTTCACGGCCGCGACGGCGCGCCCGGTCCGGTCCCGTACGGGCACCGCGATCGACCGCACGCCCTCCTCCAGCTCCTGGTCCACCAGCGCGTACCCGTCCGCCGCCGCCCGGCGCAGCAGTGCCCGCAGCTCGGAGCGCGAGGTGACGGTCCTGGCCGCCAGGCGGCGCGGCACGATCGACGCCAGCCGCTCCTCGGGCAGCTCGGCGAGGAGCACCCGCCCCATGGAGGTCGCGTACGCGGGCAGCCGGGTGCCCACGGTGAGGTTGACGCTCATGAGGCTCACGGTCTGGACCCTGGCCACGTACACCACGTCGTCGCCCGACAGCACCGCCACCGACGCGGACTCGCGCACCCGGGCCGCCAGATCGGCCAGGTGCGGCTGGACGATCTCGCCGAACGTCAGCCCGGACAGGTGGGCGTACCCGAACTCCAGCACGCGGGGGAGCAGCGTGAACCGGCCGCCGGCGGCGGTGGCGTAACCGAGGCGCTCCAGGGTCTGCACCGCGCGCCGTACGGTCGCGCGGGGCAGGCCCGTGACCTTGGCGCAGTCCGCGAGCGTCAGCCCGCCGCGCGCCGACCCGAGCGCGACCAGCACGGCGAGCCCGCGCGCCAGCGACTGCAGGAACCCCATGCCCAGCTCCCGCTTGGCGGCACCGTCCACAGCCCATTCGAGATGCGCTGGAGGCAGAGGTAGGGGTGAGCAGTCGCGCAGGATCGCCTCCATCTCCTCGACCGTCCGGCGCAGCGCGGGCAGGCAGTGGTCGCGCAGCCCGGCCGCCGTGTGCCTGCTGGTGTGGCTCACGACGCTGATCGCGCAGACCGCGGCGCCGGAACCGTCCCGTACGGGCACCGCCACCGCGATCAGCCCCGGCTCGATGAGCTGGTCGTCCTCGGCCCACGGCGCGTCCGGAGCGAGCAGCGCCAGCCCGGCCGCGCAGCGATCGACCGGCAGCACGTCGCCCACGCGGAAGCTGACCGACATGGTCCGCCGCCGGGTGACCTGCACGACGAAACGCACCCTGTCGCCGTCCCGCACGGCCAGCGACACGGACTCGTCCAGCTCCTCGGCCAGCCGCACGGCCGGCGGGGCGAGGGCGTCGCCCAGCCCGTCGCCGGCCAGGTACGCCTCGCCCAGCTCCATCAGGCGCGGCGCGAGCCGCACGTCGCGGCCGTCCACGCGCAGGTAGCCGAGGTGGACGAGGGTGCTGACGACCCGGTCGACCGTGGACCTGGCCAGGCCGGTCGCGCGGGCCAGGTCCGTCGCGCGGGCGGGCCGCGCCGGGTCGGCGGCCACGGCGCGCAGCACGGCCAGCCCGCGCTCCAGCGTCCCCGCGGCTTCCGCGGGCCGCTCCGACGCCTGCTCCATGGGTTCCTCCGCCGGTTCCGGGTCGCCGAGACGTTCAGGGACGACCTTTGACAGGCGCGCCACCCGTACAGATACTGACAGGGATACTTTAGTGAACAAAAGTTCGCACAGCGAACACGTGTCGATCGGAGCGTCGTGCGGAGAGACAAAGTGCTCGCCACGGCCGCGGAGGCGCTGGCCGGCGTGCACGACGGAGCGTCGTTCGCCGTCGGCGGCTTCGGCCTCAGCGGCATCCCCAACGTGCTGATCCAGGCCCTCTACGACACGGGCGTGCGCCGCATCGGCGTCGTGTCCAACAACTGCGGGGTGGACGGCGGCGGCCTGGGCGTCCTGCTGGCGGCCGGGCGCATCGCCCACGTCACCGCCTCCTACATCGGCGACAACAAGGAGTTCGCCCGGCAATACCTGGCCGGCGAGCTGACGGTCGAGCTCACCCCGCAGGGCAGCCTGGCCGAGCGGCTGCGCGCGGGCGGCAGCGGCATCCCCGCCTTCTACACCCCGGCGGGCGTCGGCACGCCCATCGCCGATGGCGGCCTGCCGCTGCGCCACAACCCCGACGGCAGCGTCGCGCTCGCCTCGCCGGCCAAGGAGGTGCGCGAGTTCGACGGCCGCGAGTACGTGCTCGAACACGGCATCCGCACCGACTTCGCCCTCGTCCGCGCGGCCAGGGGAGACCGGCACGGCAACCTCGTCTTCCACAAGGCCGCCAGGAACTTCAACCCCCTCGCCGCCATGGCAGGGCGGATCACGATCGCCGAGGTCGAGGAGCTGACCGAGCTGGACCCCGACGAGGTCCACCTGCCCGGCGTCTTCGTCCAGCGCGTCATCGTCCTCACGCCCGAACAGGCCGCCGACAAATCCATCGAGAAGCGCACGATCACCCCGAAGGTCGCCCGATGAGCTGGACCCGTGACGAGATGGTCGCCAGGGCCGCCGCCGAGCTGCGTGACGGCGACTACGTCAACCTGGGCATCGGCCTGCCCACCCGCATCCCCTCCCATCTGCCGCCCGGCGTGGACGTGGTGCTCCACTCCGAGAACGGCATCCTCGGCGTCGGCCCCTACCCGACCGAGGACGAGGTCGACCCCGATCTGATCAACGCCGGCAAGGAGACCGTCACCGTGCTGCCCGGCGCGTCGTTCTTCGACTCCTCGCTGTCGTTCGGCATGATCCGCGGCGGCCACATCGACGTGGCGGTGCTCGGCGCGATGCAGGTCTCGGCCCGGGGCGACCTGGCCAACTGGATGGTGCCCGGCCGGCTCGTCAAGGGCATGGGCGGGGCCATGGACCTCGTGCACGGCGCCCGCAGGGTCGTCGTGATCATGGAGCACAACGCCAAGGACGGCTCCGCGAAGATCGTCGAGGAGTGCTCGCTGCCGCTGACGGGGAAGGAATGCGTCCACCGCGTCATCACCGACCTCGGGGTCCTCGACATCACCGACCGGGGGCTCACGCTCGTGGAACGCGCGCCGGGAGTGAGCCTGGACGAACTGCGTGACCGTACCGACGCGGAGGTCCGGGCGTGAGCGGGCAGAGGACGCACGATCGTACCGACGCGGAGGTCATCGCGACATGAAGGACGTCTACATCGCCGACGCCGTACGCACGCCGTTCGGCCGCTACGGCGGCGCCCTGTCCGGGATCCGCCCGGACGACCTGGCCGCGCACGTCGTCTCGGCCCTGGTCACGCGCAACGACCTGGAGTCCGTGGACGAGGTCGTGCTCGGCAACGCCAACGGCGCCGGCGAGGAGAACCGCAACGTCGCCCGCATGGCCGCCATCCTGAGCGGCCTGCCGATCACCACGCCGGGCGTGACCGTGAACCGGCTGTGCGGCTCCGGCATGGAGGCCGTCATCCAGGCATACCGGGCCATCGCGCTCGGCGACGCCTCGGCCGTGATCGCGGGCGGGGTGGAGTCGATGACCCGCGCCCCGTGGGTGCTGCCCAAGCCCGAACGCGCGTTCCCGGCCGGCGGCCAGGAGCTGGTCTCCACGACGCTCGGGTGGCGGCTGGTCAACCCGGCCATGCCCGCCCAGCACACGGTCGCGCTCGGCGAGGGCGCGGAGCTGATCGCCGACAAGCACGGGATCACCCGCCCGGAGCAGGACGCGTTCGCGCTGGCCAGCCACCAGAAGGCGGCCAAGGCGTCCTTCGAGCGGGAGATCGTCCCGATCGCGTCCGTCACCCGCGACGAGGGCATCCGCCACGACACCTCCCTTGAGGCGCTGGCCAAGCTCAAGCCCGCCTTCCGCAAGGACGGCGGCACCGTCACCGCGGGCAACTCCTCCCCGCTGAACGACGGCGCGGCTGCGCTGCTGCTGACCGACGAGGCGGGGCTGCGCGGGCGCGAGCCCCTGGCCAGGATCGTGGCGAGCGGCGTCAGCGCGCTGGAGCCGCGTTACTTCGGGCTCGGCCCCGTCGAGGCGGCGAACAGGGCGCTGGCCAAGGCGGGCCAACGACTCGGCGATCTCGCCACGGCCGAGCTGAACGAGGCGTTCGCCGCGCAGGTGCTCGGCTGCCTGGCCGAACTGCCCGACCTCGACCCGGCCATCGTCAACCCCGACGGCGGCGCCATCGCCATCGGCCACCCGCTCGGCGCCTCGGGAGCCCGCGTGACCGGCGCGGTGGCCCACCGGCTGGCCGCCGCCGGCTCGGGCACCGGGCTCGCCTGCCTCTGCATCGGCGTCGGTCAAGGGCTGGCCGTCGTACTCGAAAGGTAGCGGAATGTCTGAACCCCTCCAGCAGTCCGACATCGACCAGGAGATCGCCGCGCTCGCGGGCGCGGCGGCCGACCACCCCGCACGCGACTACGCCCCCTACCGCAGCACCCTGCTCCGCCATCCCCGGCAGCCGCTGGTGCCCATCAAGGACCCCGAGGCCGTCGAACTGTCGGGGCCCGTCTTCGGCGTCACCGACGTGACGCCCATGGACAGCGACCTCACCAAGCAGCACATGAGCGAGCCGCTGGGGGAGCGGATCACCGTACAGGGGCGCGTGCTCGACCGCGAGGGGCGGCCGGTGCGCAACCAGCTCGTGGAGATCTGGCAGGCCAACGCCTCAGGACGTTACCTGCACCAGCGCGACGACCACCCCGCGCCGCTCGACCCGAACTTCACCGGCGTCGGCCGCTGCCTGACCGGCGACGACGGCTCCTACCGCTTCACCACGATCAAGCCCGGCGCCTATCCGTGGCGCAACCACGTCAACGCCTGGCGGCCCGCGCACATCCACTTCTCGCTGTTCGGGACCTCGTTCACGCAGCGGCTCGTCACCCAGATGTACTTTCCGGGGGATCCGCTGTTCGCGTACGACCCGATCCTGCAGTCGGTGACCGACGAGAGCGCCAGGCAGCGGCTGGTCGCGTCGTACGCGCACGAGCTGTCGGTGCCGGAATTCTCGCTCGGCTACCGGTGGGACATCGTCCTCGACGGTCCTTCCGCGACCTGGATGGAGGAAGGCCGATGAACCCGACCCCTTCACAGACCGTGGGCCCGTTCTACGGGTACGCGCTGCCCTTCCCCGGCGGCGGCGACATCGCGCTCGGCGGGATCGCCGTGCACGGCTACGTCTACGACGGCGCGGGGGAGCCCGTGCCGGACGCGCTGCTGGAGTTCTGGCAGGCCGACGAGCAGGGACGGGTGCGCGGGGCGCCCGGCACGCTGCGCCGCGACCCGACCAGTGCCGCCGTGCTCGGCCGCGACGGCGTCACCTTCACCGGCTTCGGCCGCGTCGCCACCGATCGGGACGGGCACTGGACGTTGCGTACGGTGGAGCCGGCGAACGGGTACATCAGCGTGTGCGTGTTCGCGCGCGGGCTGCTGCGCCATCTCTACACGCGCATCTACCTCGGCCGGGACGCCTTCCTCGACTCGCTGCCGCCGGAGCGCGGCCGGACGCTGGTGGCGGTGGAGGAGCGGGAAGGGGTACGCCGATTCGACATCCACCTCCAGGGAGAGAAGGAGACGGTCTTCCTTGACTTCGGCTGACCCCGGCCCACCGGGCGCGGGGCGCGACGTGGCCTCCGCGCCTGCGGGGGCGGATCTCGGGCTGCTCTCGCCGATGCGAGGCGGGGCCGAGGCGACCGGCGACGCCGCCGTGCTGCAGGCGATGCTGGACGCCGAGGCCGCGCTGGCCCGGGCGCAGGCGGCGCTCGGGCTCGTTCCGCCCGAGGCGGCGGACGCGGTGACGGCCGCGGCCCGCGCGGAGGCGTTCTGTCTGGAGGATCTGGTGGTGCGGGCGCGCTCCGGCGGCAACCCCGTCATCCCCCTCGTGGCGGACCTCCGCACGGCGGCCGCCCCTTTCGGGGAGTACGTCCATCGTGGTGCGACAAGTCAGGACATCGTGGACACGGCTCTCATGCTCGTCGCACACCGCGCGCTGGGGCCCGTACTGGCCGATCTGGAACGGACGACCGACCGGCTCGCCGCGCTGGCCACCGAGCACCGCGAGACCCCGATGGCCGCCAGGACGCTCACCCAGCAGGCCGTACCCACGACGTTCGGGCTGAAGGCGGCGGGCTGGCACCGGCTGGCCACCGACGCCCGCACCCGCCTCACCGCCGCCCGCCGGACCCTCCCTGCCCAGCTCGGCGGCGCGGCGGGCACCCTCGCCGCTTTCCAGCCCCCTGGCCCAGGGGCGCAGGCGGTGGAGGTGGCGTTGCGGTTGCCGGGGCGGTTCGCGGCCGAGGTGGGGCTGGCCGAGCCGCCGCTGCCCTGGCACGTCCTGCGCACGCCGATCGCCGACCTGGCCGGGGCGCTGGCGTTCACCGCGGGGGCGCTGGGCAAGCCGGCGGCCGACGTGCTGGTCCTGTCGCGTACCGAGATCGGCGAGCTCTCCGAGGGCGTCGGCGGCGGCTCGTCGTCCATGCCGCACAAGCACAACCCCGTCCGGGCCACGATGATCGCCGCCGCGGCCCGCCAGGTGCCCGCGCTCGCCGCCATCCTGTACGGCTCGCTCGCCGCCGAGGACGAGCGCCCCTCCGGCGCCTGGCACGCCGAATGGCAGCCGTTGCGCGAGGCGTTGCGCCTGGTCGCGGGCGCCGCGAGGGACGCCGCCGAACTGGTCGCCGGCCTCCGCGTACACCCGGAGCGCATGCGCGCCAACCTGACCGTCACCGGCGACGCCGCCCCTGCCCCCGCCCTCGTGGATCGCGCTCTCTCAATCCAGCACCCTCCCACCCACGACCAGGACGAGGCACCTCACTGATGCTGCACTACCGGCTGGACGGCCCCGAGCAGGGGCAGCCGCTCATCCTCGGACCGTCGCTCGGCACCTCCACCCGCCTGTGGCAGCCGCAGCTCCAGGCGCTCGCCCGCACCTTCAGGGTGCTCAGGTACGACCTGCCCGGTCACGGCGACTCGCCCGCCGACGCCAAGGCGAGCACCGTCGACGACCTGGCGGAGCTGGTCCTGGAGGCGGCCGCCGCCGAGGGCATGGACGGCTTCCACTACGCGGGGGTCTCGATCGGCGGCGCGATCGGCGCCACCCTCGCGGTCCGGCATCCGGGACGGCTGCGTTCCCTGACCATGATCTGCTCAAGCGCCCGCTTCGGCGACCCACGGGCGTGGCACGAACGAGCCGCCCTGGTACGTGCCCAGGGCACCGCACCACTGCTGCGAACCGCCCCCGGCCGCTGGTTCGCACAGACACCGGACCGCGGGCTCCTCGACGACCTGGCCACCACCGACCCCGCCGGCTACGCCGCCTGCTGCGACGCGCTGGGCGCCTACGACCTGCGCGCCGAGCTGGCCGGCATCACCGTGCCCACCCTGATCGTGGCCGGTCGCGAGGACCCGGCGACGCCGCCGCCGCACGCCAGGGAGCTGGCCGACGGCATCCCCGGCGCCACCCTCGTGGAGCTCCCTGCCGCCGCCCACCTGGCGAACGTCGACCAGCCGGCCCGCGTCACCCAGGCCCTCCTCGCCCACCTCCCCACCGCCACCGGCATGCGGGTACGACGCGAGGTGCTCGGCGACGCCCACGTCGACCGCGCCGTGGCCCGGACGACCGATTTCACCAGGGACTTCCAGGATTTCATCACCCGCTACGCCTGGGGCGAGATCTGGACCCGTCCCGGGCTCGACCGCCGTACCCGCAGCTGCGTCACGCTCGCCGCGCTGGTCGCCCGCGGGCACCTCGACGAGCTGGCCATGCACGTGCGCGCGGCCGTGCGCAACGGGCTCACCCCCGACGAGATCGGCGAGGTGCTGCTGCAGAGCGCCGTCTACTGTGGGGTCCCGGCCGCCAACGCCGCGTTCGCCGTCGCCCAGCGCGTGCTGACCGAGCTGGAGCAGGAAGCCTGAGCTGGGCGAACGGGGCCGACGCCCCCGGCCGGCTCGCCGTCGGGTCCGCGGGCGGATCTATGATGAGCCAATGACCTCGCCCCCCGCCGCCGCCGAACGCCAGCGGGACGCCGACCGTACCAAAGCGGAGATCCTCGAGGTCGCGCAGCGCGAGTTCGCCCGCGAGGGCTACGCGGGCGCGCGGGTCGACGAGATCGCGGCCCGCATGCGCACCACCAAACGGATGATCTACTACTACTTCGGCAGCAAGGAGCGGCTCTACATCGCGGTGCTGGAGAAGGTGTACGCCGAGGTGCGCGCGGCGGAGCGCACGGTGGACGTGGAGCACCTGGCGCCGGTCGAGGCCATCCGCACGCTGGCCGAGCTGACCTTCGACCACCACGACGCGCACCGCGAGTTCATCCAGCTCGTGGCGATCGAGAACGTGCACCGCGCCGAGCACATCCGCAAGTCCGAGGTGCTGGCCAACCTGGGCACACCGGTGCTCGACCTCATCGAGCGCATCCTGGACGCGGGCCAGGCGTCGGGCGACTTCGTCACCGAGGCCGACGCGATCGACGTGCACATGATGATCAGCGCGTTCTGCGTGTTCAGGGTGGCCAACCAGCACACGTTCGGCGCGCTGTTCGGGCGCGACATGACCGCCGCCGAGCATCGGGCCAGGCAGCGGCGCATGGTCGGCGAGATGGTCGTCGGCTACCTGAGCGGCAAGGGCGCCCGCACCTGAACGACTGCTCAGCGTAGGCCGGCGCTCACGGACGCGACGGGTCAGGCAGTGCGTCAGGCGTTGGCCGGATCTCCGCGATGGCTTGAGCTGAGCCGCTTGCCGAGCCGCTGGGCGGGCAGCTCGATCACGCGATGAGTCAGCAGGCTGAGCGGGATCAGGATGAGGAAGAAGACCGGCAGGTTCGGGCTCGCGTACAGCAGCAGGGGATGCAGCAGGTAGACGGAGAAGCTGATCACGCCGAGGCCCGCCAGCCAGCGCGGGAAGCGGCGCCGGCGCAGCGCGTACGCCAGCGCGAACGCGCCGAAGGCCAGCACGATCGCCGGCGCCCATGCGGGGTCGCCCTTGGCGGGCAGCCCGCAGCCGAGCGCCGCGGCCACCGCGACCGTGGCGGCCGGCCGGGAGATCGTCCCCTGCTCCGCCCGGTACACCGCCGTCCCCGCGAACATCGTCGCCAGGATGATCACCCCCTGCCAGGTGCCGCCCCTGCTGCCCAGGATCACCAGCGCCAGCCCCAGCAGGCCGCCCGCGACCGCGCCCGCCGTACGCGCGGCGCCGCGTCCCAGCATGGTCAGGGCGATGGCGGCGACGACGGCGAGGCCGAGCAGCGCGGCGGTCAGATCGGCGCCACCGCCGATGCCGGCCCTCGGCAGCAGCAGCCCGAGCGGTACGGCCAGCAGCGCCAGCACGATCGAGATCGTCGCCGACCTGTGCGCCTGCCGCACCGCGAACAACGCCACGCACAGCAGGTAGAAAGCCATTTCGTACGAGAGCGTCCAGGTGACGCTGATGACCGCGGGCAGGTTCAGTAATTCCTGCGTCATCGTCAGGTTGCCCAGCGCGACGAGCAGCGGCGGCCGCTCGCCGAGCCCCGGAGGTGACGGGAGCGACCCGGCCGCCAGGAGCAGGAACGCCAGGCAGAACGCGGTCAGGAGCAGCGGCAGGAGCCGGAAGGCCCGGCCGGTCCAGAAGGCGCGCAGGTCGCCGCGGCGTTCCAGGGAGGCGGGGATGATGTAGCCGCTGACCAGGAAGAACACGAACACGCCCCACGTGCCGAGATCGATCCTGCGATCCACCTCCGCCCAGACGCCCGGGATGAACGTCCATCCGGCGTGGTGCATGGTGACGGCCAGCGCTGCCGGTCCCCGCAGGGCGTCCAGCCAGGCCAGCCGGGCGGGGGCCAGAAGCATTTGCCGCAGTGTACGGCATTACCGACATAACGCGACCTTGCCCCCAACCAGCCGACCGGGTTCCTGCGCTCGGCTCCGCTCTTGGCGCCCACGGTGACGAGGATCAAGGCGTCGAAACTCATCATCTGTCCGCCTTCGGGGCGGACAGCGCGGCCCGTGCGTGGTCAGAGCGCGCGATGGTCGGTGTGGCCACGCTGGTCGCCATCGAAGGGGGCGGTGCGGTCGGGGGTGTTGTACGGCTGGATGGTGACCGCTGTGAGCGGGCCGAAGGACCCCGGCGAGGACGCCTGCGTGGCCGACGCGGCGAACGCGCCGCTGCCCGCCATGGTCCGAGGAACCGCTCGGCCGGCCCGTCAACGAGTCCGGCCTTCCGGGTCCGGCCCAAGGCCGCCGGCGGCGTGCAGCGCACCGGCGGCCGGCAGGTTTCCTGCGCGGGACAACTGCTACGCCGGGAAGTCCTTCGGGTTGACGCCGCTGGTGCGTGCCTTGCCGCCGCGGACCGGGTGCAGGGTCAGGGTGTAGATGGTGTAGCGCGTGCCGGGAGAGCGGAACCGCAGCCGGTCGTTGAAGCGCTGGTAGACGGCGTTGCGGGCGAACCTGCCCTTGGAGACGCTGAACCGGGAGCCGGTGGTGAAGTAGATCCGGTACGTGCCGTCCCTGACGTCCCTGACGGTCGCGGTGGACTTGGCGCGGACGTAGATGCTGATCGCCTTGGTGCTGCCCCTGACCAGGGCGACGACGCCGTCCCGCGACGTGCCGTTCCTGATCTTGAGCTGGTTCACGCCGCCGCCGATGCGGTGGTAGAGGATCCGGCCGTTCGACGGCCGGGCGAGCGCGGCGGTCTCGGCCTGGACGGTCACCGAAGTGGCCGCGCTCAGGCCGGCCGTGGGGGCAGCGCCGGCCGGGGTGGTGGTGATCAGGCCACCGGCCAGAGCGACCGCCGCGACGACGCCTGCTCGCAGGGGAGTACGTTCGACAAGTCTCTTCACAGTCCACATCTCCTTCGCGACCTTCGGTCACGGTAAAGATAGAAGAGACGGGGCTTTACCGAAACCTGGTATTTCACAGGGGTACGCGGGAATCGCGGGCCCGCCACGCGTAAGGACCGGGCGCCCGGCCTCAGGGACCGGGGCGGCGGGCCAGGTGGCAGGAGACCAGGTGCCCGGCCCCGGCGACGGGCTCACGCACGGGCGCCGAGCGCGCGCAGGAGTCCTCCGCCATGAAGCAGCGCGGATGGAACGAGCACCCGGACGGCGGAACGCTGGAGGCCGGGGCCGAGCGCCCTCATCGTCGAAACCGGACATCTCACCCGCCACCCGTTGTGGGCGGCCACAGCGCGCCGCCTGCGTGCCGTTTGTAGGGCGCTACAGCTCGCCGCTCGTGGCGCGCTACAGCTCGCCGCGCAGCCGCAGCAGGCCAGATCACCAGCCGCTCGGCCGGGTCGGCCAGATCCACCTCGAACAGCTCCTGCAGCCGGCGCACCCGGTGACGCGGCGTGTTCTCGTGCACCGACAGCTCGGCCGCCGCCCTGGCCGCCTCGCCGAACGCGTCCAGGTAGGCCAGCAGGGTGACGGCGTGCGTGGTGGACTGGGTCCTGTCGGAGTCGAGCATGCGGCGTACCGGGAGCAGCAGCTGCGCGACGGCCACGCCGCCGCGCTCGGCCAGGTCGTACAGGGCGACGCGGCTGCGTACCTGCTCGTCGGTGGCGACCGCCGCGGGCCCGGCCGAGGTCTCGCCGAGCACGCGCAGGACCCGCTCGGCGAGCCTGCTGGACGAACGCGAGCTGGCCGTGGGCAACGGCACCCGGGCCGTCCGTGGCGGCGCGCGGGAGCTGGCGCGGACGTACGGCCGGTGGTGCGCGGAGGCCGAGGCGGGCGCGGCCGACGAGACGATCCCGATCCGGCACCTGGTGGCCATCCAGTACGGCGCCATCCTCGCCGGCGCGGACCGGGCGGTGCACGGGCACCGCTGACGAAAATCGCGTGGCGGGCCGTCGCGGCCCGTCCGTACACTGACGGCATGTCTACGCCCCGTACCTCCTAGCCAGGACACACGCCTCCCCGCCACCCGTGTGTCCTCTAGCAGTTCCGGAGCGAGATCCCATGCTGACCTTCCGTGACATCGCCGTGCGCGCCGGCGCCGGCCTCCTCATGTCGGGCGTCACCGCCCACGTCGCCCCCGGCGACCGCGTCGGCCTCGTCGGCCGCAACGGCGCGGGCAAGTCCACCCTGATGAAGATCCTCGCCGGGGGGCTCCAGCCCGCCGGCGGCGAGATCGTGCGTACCGGCCCG